>NZ_JBSQOT010000039.1:0-15281 GCF_055117995.1 Deferrivibrio sp.
TGTTGCTTTTTTTGTCAAAATCATAATACAACATTTTGGAGGCATTATCAATTATAAATGCCTGTCAAATAACATTTCTTATATAAAAATGGGGTGATGGCAGTTTTGGGCTTTACGCTACAATAAAACTTTTAGGACTTCCAGGTCAATTTATCTATAATGTGGTCTATGGCTCTTTGTAATATGTTGATAAAAAATAAAATAACTTTAAAAGGTCTAGGGATGACAATGAACAAAAAATATCTGATATAGCCTATTGCAGATTTAAAGTAGTATAAAAAATCACGCCAGATTGACTTTAACATTTTATCAGCCTTTTGTAAGCTCCTTAACCTCTTTCAATATCAGCCATTCATCTGCTGCTTTTTTTAAATAGCTTTTGCAATAATAGGTTAAGAGATTATTTTCTTTATCTATAAAATATTCAATGTACTTTACTTCTGACAGATTATTTCTGGTATTTTCTGATACGATTTTAAGCCCGCAATGTTTTAAAACATTAAAAATATCTTCAAAATACGCAGCGTACTCCGCTCTATTTCTGAAAAATTTTCTAAATTCGCTATCTTCATGATAAAAATCATAAATATATTCAGGTTTTTTCTCCTTAAAGCAATTTGCTCGAATTAAAATTATGTCAGTAGGTGATATCGACATTTTTCCCCTCTTTGAAAAGGGCAAGCTGAATCTGCTCGAGAAGCTCATTAAACGTGCCCCTGTTTAAAGCCGAGATAAAAATTGCATCATGGTAAAAGTTTTTTACATTTTCAAGAAGGTCAAGGTGAACTTTGTCAATTTTGTTAAAAACAAGCAGTTTCGGTTTATCTGTGAGATTAAGTTCTTCTAATATGGAATTTACGGAAGTTATGTGTTTTTCAAAATTTTCATTGGATATATCAATTACGTGCAATAAAAGGTCAGAATCTTCCAATTCTTCCAACGTAGATTTGAAAGCACCTTTTAGATTTTCCGGTAAATCCCTTATAAATCCCACCGTGTCGGTAATAATTACCTCTCTATCTTTTGGGAATCTGAGTCTTTTCGAACTTGTATCAAGAGTCGCAAACATAAGGTTATCAGCAAAAATATCGCTATTCGTCATAGAGTTGAGGAGTGTGGACTTGCCGGCATTTGTATAGCCGATAATTGAGACTATTGGTACTTTGTTTTTTACCCTTTTGCTTTTTTGTGTTTTTCTTGTTCTTTCGATATCTTTTAATTTTTTTGATAAGAAGGCTATGCGATCATTTATTCTTCTTCTGTCAATTTCAAGTTTTGTTTCGCCTGGACCTCTTCCCCCTATTCCACCCGTTAGTCTTGACAGGGAATCATCTCTTACAGAAAGCCTTGGCAAAATATGCTTTAACTGAGCAAGCTCAACTCTCAATTTACCTTCATTGGATTTTGCTCTTCTTGCAAAAATATCGAGAATTAGTTGTGTTCTGTCAAGTATTTTTAGCTCCGTCATATCTGAGATATTTTTTGCCTGAGCAGGTGTCAAAACATTGTCAAACACTATAAAATCAGCAGAAAGCTGCATAGACTTAATCAAAATATCCTTTAACCTGCCAGGTCCAATTACATATTTTGGATTTATTTCCTGCTTTATCTGGGTATGTGTTTCCAGCACTTCAAGCATTGCGCTTTCAGCCAATTCCTTTAGCTCGGAGATTTTATCTTCAGCTTCCCTTTTGGAAGGATAAATTCCGACCAGTATCGCAGAAGGGAGTGATTTATTCTTTTTTAAAATATCTGACTTTTCCTGCATCTCCTTTTCAAGAGATGTAACAAAAGATACAAAGTCGTCCATCTGGTTGTGGATGCTTGTATCTTCAAGAATGTCGTAAATTTTGTTTTCAGGATTTGGCGGCAGCAAGTGTGCAGTTTTAAGCCTTTCAGGCTCACCTTTTTCATTTGCCGTCAAGATTGAAATACTGTCCAGTCTTAAAAGTGCAAGGTCTGTGATATCATCATCGGTAAAATCTTCACCATACAGGTGTGTATGGATAAGTCTTAGCCCCCTAAGTTTGCCTGGTACAAGGCCAAACCTTTTTAGTACAGGAATGACTATCTCTTTATTTGTACCGACAATTACAAATCTTATGACGTTGTATCTGTCAATCAAAACTCCTATCTGTCTGTTTAGCTCGTATGAAAGAGATGTAATATTTTTTGCAAGCTCATAGGAAATTACAGCGCCGGAAAAACTTTTCTTTTTTTCAAGTTTTTTTAATTGGTTTAGCTGACTTGCCCTTAAATTTTCAAGATTACCTGATAATATTGTTGCCTCCGATAAAGTTATAATCTATAAAATAGTGAATATTCATAAAAAAATAAATATAATTTTGAGGTCAATATGGGAAAAAACTTGATAACTCCTTATGAAGCGCTTGAAAAAATCCTTGGAGCTTCTTCTTTTGTGGGCTTCGAGATAGTTGATATTTATAGTTCACCGGGGCGCGTTATCTCTGAAGACCCTATTTCCAGAAGGTCTTTGCCTGCATTTGCAAATTCTGCAATGGACGGATATGCAGTCAAGTTTGAAGATATAAAAAACATTCCGGCTGCTCTGAAAGTTATAGGTACAATTCAGGCTGGAGATGATATTTCGGGATTAAAACTTAAAGAGAAAACAGCATACAAAATAATGACCGGTGCCTTTATCCCTGAGGGTGCAGACACGGTTGTGGAATATGAAGTTACTAATGAGAATGATGGTAATGTAACTATTTTGAATGAGAAGAAAAAGGGCGCAAATATAAGATTTCAGGGGGAAGATGTTAAGGAAGGAGAAGTTTTGGCTTTAAAAGGTGAGGTGATTACGCCGGAAATTTATGCAAGGCTAATATCTGTAGGAGTAGGTTTTGTAAAAGTATCGAGAAAGCCGAAAGTGTTGATTATTGCTACGGGGAATGAACTGGCTTATCCCGGAGAAAATGATGATAAATACAAAACAATTGATTCCAATAGCTTTTATTTGTCTGAAGTGCTAAAAAAAGAAGGCGCTGATGTGGAATATATGGGGATTTCCAGAGATAATATAGATGATTTTTCTTCAAAACTGCAAAATATCGATAAATATGAGTTTATAGTTTCATCTGCCGGTATTTCCGAAGGGGATTTTGATGTGGTTTCCAACGCAAGAGATGTTCTTGATATTCAATGGATTTTTAAAGGTGTAAAACAAAAGCCAGGAAAGCCCTTTTCGTTTGGGTTTATAAGAAATAAGCCTCTTTTTGCTCTTCCCGGAAACCCTGTAAGCTCGGCTTTTTGCACATACTTTTATATTTTGCCTTTTTTAAGAAAATCTACCGGAAGAAATAAGTTTTATAATGACAATATAACAGCCAGAACGCTTGATAAAATGTTTAAGAAAAACAACAGATTTCATTTTAACAGAGGCTTACTTAAGTACAACAGTGAGCTGAAAACTTTTGAGGTCAGCCCTTTTGTAACCCAAGATTCACACATTATAAACTCTATTGTTGCATCAAATTGCTATATTGTAGTTGATGAACATGTTACAGGAGAAATCAAAGAGGGTAGCGAAGTTAAATGTTATGTTTACAATAAAGACACCATATTTTGACATCCCTGTAGTTTATGAAGATGACAATATTGTAGTAGTAAACAAACCCCATGGCCTTTTGGTAATAGAGGACAGATATGATAAGGATTTGCCTACCCTGAAAAATATTCTGCAGGAGAAGTATGGGCAAATATACGTTGTCCACAGGCTTGATTTTGGGACAGGCGGGGTTATGGTTTTTGCCAGGGATAAGACTACGCATAAATATTTAAATTTTCAGTTTGAAAATGGCATTGTCGAGAAAGAATATTTTGCGGTTGTTAAAGGGACTGGTTTTGCTCCGGTAACAGTAATGTTGCCTATTTCTTCTAAAAATTCTCACGGAAAATATAAAATAAATTTTAAATCAGGGAAAAAGGCGATTACAAGTTTTGTTCCTGTAAAGGAATATAACGGTAAAACACTTGTAAAAGCAGTCCCTTTCACAGGCAGGACACATCAGATTAGAGTCCACCTGAAGACAATTAAATTTCCCCTTGTAAATGATTTTTTGTACAATGAAAAAACAGATGACAAACGTTTGACATTGATGTGTTATAAACTAAAATTTATGCACCCGGAAGATAAAAAACAAAGAATTTTTCAAACAGAAATCTCTGAGTATCTTAAATCCTTTTTAAAGTAGTACCTTGTGGAAATATGAACAAGATTATTTGTTAATCTACTATAATTTTTCTGTTGGAGACTCAATAAATATCGAAGGCAATTTAAACATATTGCTATTTTTGAAAAGTAAATTTACCTCTTTTTTGAGAATTCTGTGCCATTTTGCAGCAATTAGTTGACAAATTGGAAATACTTATTTAATATTGATTAGTTTAATTCGGGGGAATTATGTATCTTTACGCACAGCTTGAATTTGTTTTTCTCCAGAATGCAAGAGTGGGCGATATTCCGCTATTATTTATAATGTCTAACAAAGAACGATTCAGAGGGAAGATAGTAGATTTTGATCAGTATTCCATTATAATTGATGATGCCGGAGTAAAAATTAATATTGTAAAAAGGGATATTGCAACCATTGCATCGACAAAAAATGTAATTGATGTTGAATATATAAGTAAAACATATTACCAGGCTCACAAAGGCAGACACCCAAAACATACCCGGCCACCAATGCAGGATATTTTTCTTAATGAGGTGAGAAAGTCCAGATCGCCTGTGATTGCATACTTAAGAAATGGTGTGATGGTCAAAGGGCTTTTAATCGGATTTGATGATTATACTATGCTGACATCTTTTGAAGACAGACAACAGCTAATTTATAAAACTGCCGTTTCTACCGTTTATCCACTTTATCAGGTTGGTGAAATAATCAAATACGACGGTGAGGGTAAAAACGATGGAAAATTCTGATATAAGAATACTTGTTGTTGATGATGAAGAGCATACAAGGCTTGGTTATGCAGAAGTTTTAAAACTTGATGATTATAATGTGGATGTAGCGGAAAATGGTCTTGAAGGTTTAAAACTTGCAAAGGCAAACAAATATGATGTGATTGTAACTGATCTCAGGATGCCTGAGATGGATGGTGCAACCTTTATAGAAAATCTCAGAAGGTTTAATAAAGAAGTTAGGGTTGTCGTAATTACGGCGTTTGGCAGTTTTAAGTCATACAAGCAAATGACAAACCTCGGTGCGGTTGAATATATAAACAAGCCTGTCCGCGCAAAAGATTTGAAAGAAGCTGTCCAGAAAGTTCTTAAATTATAAGTTCTTTATATTTTTATCAAAAATCTCGCCAAACTTAGAATCTTTGTGCAAATGAGTCCAGATATTTTTCTTTATTTTGGAGGACAAGTAGTTTTCAATTGTAGGGGTAGAGAAAAATTTTGCTGCCAGCACAGTCGGGTCACCAGAATAAAATGTAACTTTTTTGGAGTATTTTTTCGGCAAAATATTAAGCTCGAAAAGAAGATTTACTAAATTGTCGAAATTTACAAAGCTATTAATACTAACATTTTGAATCTTTCCGAGATACTTTTCAATGTAGTCAAAAAGGGAAGACAATATCGCTTTCAGATATTTGATTTTTTCAATAAATCCCTCATCAATATAAATATTTATCCCTTTTTTGCGGTAAATATAAAATATTTTTTTATCATCAATCTGAGACATTTTTACAAGGATTTCAATCGGTACCTTGTCAATAAGTGACTGCCTGTCATTAAAGCTGAAATCGCTGTTGATTATCCCGTAATAAAGCATATTTTTTAATGTCTGCAATTTTGCAACAATTGTAACCGAGTCAGGGTCAATAAGAGGCTCTTTGATTTTTATGACACTGAAATCATCTGATACTTCCTGTACAGGGTTTTTGCCTTCCAGAAAAAACAACTCTTCAAAGTTATATTCGTCTGTGATGTATTGCAATTCAATGTTGTGAACAACACCTCCGGCGTCTACATAATGAACGCTTGAAAGCGAATCGAGTGAAACTATAAGGCTGTTGTTTTTTAGTCCGGAAGTAAGCCTGAAAAAAGACATTAGCTGTCTGGGAGATTTAAGAGGTTGAATAACCTCACAAAAAACCGAACCAAGCTCGAATGTATAGTAATTTATAATGTCGAGAAAATTTTTGCCATCAAAATGAATTTTATCAAGGACAAAAATTATCCTTTCAAAGTCAGGCACTTTTATATTTTCGTATATAAAGTCTGAGATTGTGTTGTCATCAATAAGATTTACGAGAGTCTCTTCAGTCCTCACAAGCCCGGAGTGGGAAATGTTATCTATTCCGGTAGAAAAGTAATAAAATTTTATGCCGGTATTATATTGAATCAGTATAAGTCCATCGCTAATTTCGCCTGGTTGCTTTTCTGAATCCTCTTCACTTTTTACACCTATGGATGAGTCATCTGAAAGATGTTCAGAAGAATTGCTTTGTTCATCTTGTTCAACCTTATCACTATCCTTATCAGAATTGCTGTCTGTTTTTCTTTTTTCACTTCTTTTAACTGCAACTATTTCCGGATTGTAATTTTCTCTTGCTATCCATTCCTCTGTGTCAACAATTATATCTTGTTTAATTACGTATTCACAGGCAAGTCTGTAGCCTGCGTCCAGATTGACCAGGGCAATCATAAGTCTGTCTTTTTTTGTGGGTTTGTTAATTTCTTTGCCATCACTGGAAGAAATTTTTACTTTGCATTTGCCACACTGACCGCTGCCGGAGCAAAGAGACTGCAAAGGGATATTGTTGTCTTTAAGTACCTGAAACAGCCTGGACCCAGACTTTGCTTCAACGGTAATGTTTTTGTTTTTTACAATTACCTTATATTTCTTAGAGAAAAACATCCTATAAAATTTGCCCTAAAAATTGCTTTAACCTTTCATTTTTAGGGTTTGCAAAGAGCTCCATAGGGGTGCCCATTTCGACAATTTCCCCGTTATCCATAAATACAACCCTGTCAGCCACTTCTCTTGCAAAACCCATTTCGTGGGTAACTACTACCATAGTCATCCCCTCTTTTGCAAGAGTTTTCATTACATCAAGTACCTCTCCTATCATTTCAGGGTCAAGTGCGCTTGTGGGTTCATCAAAAAGCATTATTTTAGGCCTCATAGCAAGAGCTCTTGCGATTGCCACACGTTGCTGCTGCCCACCTGAAAGCTGACTTGGATAACTGCCTGCCCTGTCAGCAAGCCCCACCTTCTCAAGCAGAGACATTGCGATTTCGGTAGCTTCTTTTTCGCTCATTTTTCTTACCTTAAGTGGTGCAAGTGTGATATTATCAAGGGCTGTCATATGGGGAAAAAGATTAAACTGCTGAAAAACCATTCCAACTTCTTCCCTGACTTTGTTAATGTTGGTCTTTTTATCCGTCAAAGGGATTCCGTCGATTATGATTCTCCCTTTGTTTATTGTCTCAAGAAGGTTAAGTGTTCTCAAAAATGTGGATTTGCCTGACCCGCTGGGGCCAATTACAACCACAACTTCCCCTTTATCAACATTCAGCGATACACCTTTTAGTGCTTTTACCCCGTTTGGATAAATTTTTACTACATTTTCTGCGATAATTATTGGTTCATTCATATTAATCACTCTCTGCCAATCTTCTTTCTAATAGTTGAACTATAAATGATAAGCCTGACGTTAACACCAGGTATAAAAGTGCTACCGTAAACCATACTTCAAACGGACTAAACGTTGAAGTAACAACTTCCCTTCCGGCTTTTGTAAGGTCTGTGATAGAGATTACAGACACAAGAGAAGAGTCTTTTATGAGGGAGATAAATTGACCCGCCATTGGAGGAAGCGTACGCTTTAAGGCTTGGGGCAAGATAATATATCTCATCGCCTGGTAATAATTCATACCGAGGCTTCTTGCAGCTTCCATCTGGCCTTTTGGAATAGACTGTATACCGGCTCTCACAATTTCTGCAATGTATGCACCAGCAAAAATTGACAGTGCTGCAACACCAGCTGTAAATCTGTCCAGGTTAAGTACCGTACCGATGAAAAAGTAAAATATAAATATCTGCACAAGGAGAGGAGTGCCTCTTATCAGCTCGATATAGGTAACGGTCAGCTTTTTTAATACCGGATTCCTTGATATTCTGCAAATCCCTGCTATTATTCCGATAATAATAGCAAAAAAGATTGATATAACAGATATTTTAAGGGTGATATATAATCCGCTTAATAGTGGACCTGGCTTTATCTGCTTCACCTTTGCAATTACATCCCCTTCAAAAACCAGATCACCATTCATTACTGTTATTTCGTCGAATTTTTTGAATGTTTTTTCCTCGCCGGCATCAGACACAACTGTTATCTTTTTGTCTTTAATGGTGACCGTTCCGTCAAATGGTGCTCTGATCTCAGAAGAAGAAGTGTTGATTACATACTGAAATAATCTTTCCCATCTCCAGATATAATCTACCTTTTTTGTGGTAGCATACAGGCCAAAACCAATTGCCACCAAAATAAGTACAAAAACCACATTCCATAAAAACTGTTTGCCTTTGCTTTCCATTAAAACCCCTTGATATAAAAAAGTGAAGGTCTGCCAAGGCAGACCTTTCTGTTTATTTTACCTGTTTTTTCCACTCGTCGCTTTTAAACCACTTTTCATATATTTTATCATAAGTGCCATCATTTTTAATCTGTCTTAAGAAATTGTTGAGCCAGTTGAGAAAATCAGGATCGCCTTTTCTTACTGCCCATGCAAGTGGCTCATAAGTAAAAGGCTCATCCAAAAATACAAGCTTGTCTTTATAATCAGCGTAGTAGAATGCACAAAGAGGAAGGTCATATATAAAAGCGTCAGCTTTACCATTTATAAAATCCTGAAATGCGTCTGACTCTGTTTCAAAAAGATTTTTTTTGGCCTTTGGTATATATTTTTTTGTAGCAAAATCAGCTGTTACGCCAAGTTTTGTGGCGATTGTGTATTTTTCATCATTTAAATCTCTATAAGACTTAACCTTTGAAGCAAGTTCCTTTTTTATTAATATAGTTTGCCCAACAACTATGTTTGGTTCAGCAAAATTAACCTGTAAATTTCTCTGTGGAGTAATTGTCATACCTGACATTATAATATCAAATTTTTCAGTTATAAGTGCGGGAATTATACCATCCCATGCAGTATTTACGAGTTTAAGCTTAACACCCATTGCTTTTGCCATCTGTTTGGCAATGTCCACATCAAAACCAATAATTTCCCCATTTGTTGCAGTCATTTCAAAAGGTTTGTAACCTGACTCAAGACCTACTCTGAGCTCCCCTCTTTTCATAATTTCATTGAGCGTGGATTTTTCCCAGAGTGAGTTGTCGCTTGCAAATCCACTTAGGGCTAAAACAAAAACCAATACGAAACTTAGAAAAAACTTTTTCATAAATCCTCCTTAATATGATTTCCCTTCATCAAGTAGCTCGGATATTATCATCCTAACATTGCAGTCCGGACATTTGGGTAATGTTTCTTTGGGTAGATAAATTATCTGAGTCCGCCCACACTTGGGACATTTAACTTCTACCGCTTCAACTTTTTCTTTCATAATAACCTCCTTGTCCAGACTATCAGGGTAGGTTAGTTTAGTTTCAAGAATATTTTTTTTCAAGCATTTTAATTAATCTTTAACAATTTTTTTATTTTTTCTTTGTATTAATGCTTATGTTTGATAACTTAATGATATTTAGTAAAAATTATCACTGTTTTAGAAGTGTGTTGCCAAACAGGATTTAATTGTAATGAACTTTGTAAAATTTAACCTAATTTTCGTTATAAATCTTACTCTTTTACAATTATCGGTGTTCATTCAATATATAAGTTTGAAACTTGCTAAATAAAATTGACACTCTTATATTAGGCTGATATAAAAAAACAAAAAATTGTGAGGGATTGTATGCTAAAAAAGTATCTTCTTGCACCTGGTCCGACTATGGTGCCTGAAAAGGTTTTGCTTGATATGGCAATGCCTGTAATACATCATAGGACAAGCGAATTTTCAAATATTTTTGGTGAGGTTCGTGAAAAGCTAAAGCCTCTTTTTGGCACGAAGGAAGATGTCTTGATACTTGCTTCAAGTGGTACTGCGGCAATGGAGGCTGCTTTGGTAAACACACTTAACAAAGGGGACAAGGTTTTAATAGTTAATGCTGGAAAATTTGGGCTTAGATGGAAAGAGATTGCTTTGGCCTATGAACTTGAGCCAATTACTATCGACCTTGAATGGGGGAGATCAGTTACGCCTGAGCAGGTTGAAACAAAGCTCATTGAGCATCCGGATATTAAAGCAGTATTTATGCAGGCTAGCGAGACCTCTACAACAGTGTACCATCCGGTAGAACAGATTGCCAAAATCACTTCACTTAGAGAAGATACTCTTCTTATTGTTGATGGTATTACATCTGTAGGGGTAGTTGAGACAAAAATGGATGAATGGGGGGTGGATGTTTTTGTTTCAGGTTCTCAAAAGGCATTTATGCTTCCTCCTGGGTTATCTTTTATAACAATGTCCAAAAAAGCCTGGAAGAAGACAGAATTATCAAAACTACCCAAGTATTATCTGAATCTTCAAAAAGAGCTAAAGTCCCAGCAGAAGAATACTACAGCATGGACACCAGCAGTAAATCTTATTATCGGGCTAAACACTGCTCTGGATTTAATGTTAAAAGAGGGGCTTGAAAAGGTATATAAAAGACATGAAACTTGTGCTGAGGCTACAAGGGCAGCTGTAAAAGCGTTGGGCTTTGAGTTATTGGCCAAAGATCTTCCTTCAAATGCAGCTACAGGAATTATTCTCCCCGAAGGGTTTGACGGAGGTAAATTTGTCAAATACATGAGAGAAGAAGTCGGGGTTACATTTGCAGGTGGTCAGGACCATTTGAAAGGGAAAATACTTAGAATCTCCCACTTGGGATACCATGATATTTTTGATACAATTATTGCAGTGAGTGCCCTTGAGCTTGGGTTGAAAAAGTTTGGACTTTATATAGAAATTGGCAAAGGAGTAAAAGCTGCACAGGAAATAATTATGAAAAGTTTGGTATAGCATTATGATTAATGAAACAAGGCTCCCTCAGAGAGCAAAAAAAATAAGAAGGGCAACAGCCGAAATTGAAAAGATTCTTGAAGGGTATGGATATACGGAAGTGTATCTTCCCCTTTATGAGTACTATGATATTTTATCAAAGACTGCCTGGGATTTTAGCGATGAAAATATTATAAGGTTTATAGATAGAAATACAGGTAAATCTATGGTATTAAGACCTGATTTTACTCCACAGGTATGTAGAAATGTAGCCAACTATTTTAATAGCTATCCGAGGCCTATCAGACTGAGCTATAAGGGTAGGATATTTAGGAATGTTAATACAAATAAAGGGCTTAAGTCCGAAATGCAGCAAATAGGTCTTGAACTTTTTGGTGAGGAAGAGCTGTTTGGAGACCTTGAACTGATAAATATCGGTTACAAATGTTTGCTTGCTCTGGGGATACAAGAATTTAAGATTGTTTTTACAGATATTTTCTTTTTGAAAGAAGTTTTAAACCTTATTGATAACAACGAAAACTATCTTAATCTTATTGAAACCAAAAATTATTCTGAAATTGAAAAGTTTTTGAATAGTGCCGGAATTTCAACTGATCGCCACGAGCTGTTTTCCACATTTGCAAAGTGCTATGGTGGATTTGAAATCCTTTCTGACATTCGTGAAAAAGTTTCATTTTCCAAAGAATTGCAGTCAAGGATAGACGAACTTGCGTCATTGCATAACAATCTTGTTGAACTCGGAGTTTCGAGCGACAAAATTGTATTTGACCTTTCTGAGACAAGCGGAATAAACTATTACACCGGGATCAATGTAAAATTTATCGGGCAAAGGGGGAATATCCTTGCTTCCGGTGGCAGGTATGATAATATTATGCGAAATTTTGGCATAAATATTTCAGCATGTGGTCTTGCCTTTAATCTTGAAGAGATTTTGACAGTGTATGGATTTAATGAAACAAAAGTTGAAGTCGATTATCTCGTTATTGGAAAGGATAATTTCAAAAAAGCTGAAGAATTAAGAAAAAAAGGCTTTAAAGTTTTATGGGTTAGTGATAAGGATAAGTTACAAAAACCTGAAATTGTTTACGATATAAAAAATATACTTTCGTGAGGTAAAATTATGAGCTGTTCTTTAATATTGGGTGCCCAATGGGGCGATGAAGGCAAAGGGAAGGTTGTAGACCTTTATACAGAAGAAGCTGATGTGGTGGTAAGATTTTCTGGCGGGCATAATGCAGGGCATACTGTTGTTATTAAAGGTGAGAAATACATTCTTCATTTGATTCCATCTGGAATTATGCACGATGGAAAAATAAATATCATAGGCAATGGGGTTGTAATAGACCCTGAGGCTTTGATTGATGAAATAAATGATTTAAAGGCAAGAGGGATAAAATTTGATGGCAGATTTTTTGTAAGCAAAAGAGCTCATTTGATAATGCCTTATCACAAAATATTTGACAAGCACAGTGAAGCAAAAAAGGGGAGCAAAAAAATCGGTACCACCGGGCGTGGGATTGGCCCTAGTTATGCTGACAAAATGGCAAGGGTGGGACTGAGAGTATGTGATCTTTATGATGATGAAGTCCTTAAGGAAAAAGTATTTCAAAATGTTGAAGAGGTAAATCTGATAGCAACAAAAATTCACGGTCTTGATGCACTTGATCCTATGGAAGTGTTTGAGAGTTATAGAAAATATGGTGAAATAATAAAGCCATATGTAGCTGAAACAAGCTATTTGATAAACAGACTTTACTCGGAAGGGAAAAAGATTATGCTTGAGGGTGCCCAAGGGACACTTCTTGATGTAGACCACGGCACATACCCATTTGTTACATCAAGCAATCCTACAGCTGGAGGAGCGTTTACCGGTACCGGACTTGCACCTCAGTCTTTGAATAATGTTGTTGGTGTGCTAAAAGCTTACACTACAAGAGTAGGTAGTGGACCTTTCCCTACGGAGCTTAACGATGATACAGGTCAAAAGCTCAGAGATATAGGTGGAGAATACGGAGCTACAACTGGAAGGCCAAGAAGGTGTGGATGGCTTGACCTCGTAGCGGCAAAATATGCTAAAATGTTAAGCGGGATAAACTATATTGCACTTACCAAGCTCGATGTATTGACAGGATTTGAAAAAATTAAAGTGTGTGTGGGTTATGAATACAATGGCAAAGTGTTTGATACATTCCCACCAGAAATAAAAATACTTGAAAATCTTACCCCAGTTTACAAGGAATTTGACGGATGGTCAGAAGATATTTCAAAAGTAAGAGCATATGATGAGCTTCCAGCAAACGCAAAAAAGTATCTTGAGTTTATAAAGGAAAATCTTGATATTGAGTATGCACTTATATCACTTGGAACAGATAGGGAAGAAACAATAATTTTAAATAAAGTTTTTTAAAAAATTTGTTGACAATGATAAAACCTTTTGTTATATAGTCATTCCCTTTTGGGAAAGAGAATGTGAGCCGTTAGCTCAGTAGGTAGAGCAACTGCCTTTTAAGCAGTGGGTCGTAGGTTCGATCCCTACACGGCTCATTTTAGTGTCCCTATCGTCTAGCCTGGCCTAGGACACCGGCCTTTCACGCCGGCAACAGGGGTTCAAATCCCCTTAGGGACGTATAATCGGGCGGTTAGCTCAGCTGGGAGAGCATCGGCCTTACAAGCCGAGGGTCGTAGGTTCGATCCCTGCACCGCCCATTTTGGGGGCGTAGTTCAGTTGGTTAGAACGCTGGCCTGTCACGCCAGAGGTCGCGAGTTCGAGTCTCGTCGTCCCCGTATCAAGCCACCTTTTTGGTGGCTTTTTTTAGTTTAAGGGTGTATTATTTGGTATGAAAATTTTAGCTCAAAACAAAAAAGCTCTGCACGACTATGAAATAATTGAGAAGATTGAAGCAGGAATAGTGTTGCAGGGTACAGAAGTAAAATCCTGTAAAAGTGGAAAAGTAAACTTAAGGGATGCTTTTGTAAAAGTTAAAGACGGTGAGGCATTTTTGCTGAATGCTCACATATCGCATTATGAACAGGGAAATATTTCCAATCATGAACCCACAAGGACAAGAAAACTTTTGCTTCACAAAAGGGAGATAAATAAACTTATAGGCAAGTCCCAGGAAAAGGGGTTGACTATTGTCCCACTTAAATTTTATCTCAACAAAAATCTTATAAAGGTAGAAATTGCCCTGGCAAGGGGCAAGAAGAGCCACGACAAGCGGAACGATATTAAAGAGAAGGATCTTGAAAAAGAAATATCAAGAGACTTTAAAAATAAGTTTAAGATAAAATAATCTTTACATTTTTAGCATAAAATATATATTGTAAATCCCTTTTAGGGGGCGCATAGGCTTCGACGGGGAGTCGTAGGCTCTAAGGTGCATGCCGAGGTTCGGTACCTCGTAAAACAGCCGAACAATAATAATTGCAAACGACGAATTAGCACTCGCTGCTTAATTGACGGCGACGTCACTGTAAGGTTTGCCTGTGACTTTGCAGATGGCGACAACTGAGCAGGCTGGCCGAATGCGACGCCTTTAAGCATTCGGTAAGATTTAAAAGGCTTACCAAACTCTAAGCCTGCCTGCGGGCATTGGGTTTGGGAAATTTAATCGCAGGATAAGCATGTAGTGCCTGGGGAAGAAAGCTCTTCGGACGCGGGTTCGATTCCCGCCGCCTCCATTCATATCTCCTCGTAAATCGTTGACTTACAAGATTTTTCTTGACAATTAATTTTTTCTTTGCCAAAATTTTGCCATAATTTTTGGAGTGGTTATGAGCAAAAAAGATTTTAATTATATAAGTAGTAAATTAAGAGAGTTTAATAGTTCCAAATACAATTTTGCTGATATCCAAATCTCCAAAATTGAGTTATTTGAGGATTTGAAATTCTCTAATTTTTATAATTTGATTGCTAATACCGCTCCTTTTCATTATGAGCATATTAATTCTGATTATGAAACTAATGTTGAAGATATATCAAAATATGTCACTATTGAGGCATTACATGGTTTGGTAGTGGTACGGAATAGGGAAAAGGACAGGTATTATTGCATAATTGGACTACCAAACTATGTGGTATTGAAGAAAATATATAATGCCCCCGGAAAATGAGACTGGATTTTTTGGGAGAAAAAATGTTAAAGGTAAAACGAGATGATAGCGAGAAAAGTTAACAAAGGGGGTAAATTG
>NZ_JBSQOT010000040.1:0-14558 GCF_055117995.1 Deferrivibrio sp.
ACTATATCCATTCCTGTAATTGTCAGTTTTTCTGGATTTCTTATCATATGATTCATAACCTAACAATTCAGACAATTCACCTTCGTACATCGTTTCTATCGCTTCTTTAATGAGTTTAGGAAGGAAATCTTTAAGATCTTCAGATGTCCTCAGTTTACCTTCTTTGAAAGCCTTTTTAATCTCATCTTTGTTTACAAACATAAAATCCTCCTTGCTTTTATTTTACCTGTTTTGTTAACTTTTTGCAAAGAGGAGTTACACAATTCTTTGGACAGGGCCACAAGAAACAATAATTGATGCTAAACTAAAAGCTTTAAATCCGAAATGGGAAATTATTCCCTACAGAGTAGATTTAGATCTTTCTTCTTTAGGTAGCCATGCAGTAGAGGAATTTCCTACCCAAACTGGACCTGCGGATTATGCACTTTTTGTTAAAGGGAAATTACTTGGAATTATTGAAGCAAAAAAAGTATCCGTAAATCCTCAAAATGTGCTGGAGCAAGCCAAACGATATTCTGCAGGTTGTAAGAATACTATTGGTGTGTGGAATTCCTTCAAAGTTCCTTTTCTATATGTGTCCAACGGAACACAAATATGGTTCGCCGATGTGCGAGATGAAAATTATTATTCACGCGAGTTAATGAATTTTCACACTCCGGATGCATTGGAAGAAATGTTTAATCGAAACATTAATGAAGCAAAAAGATGGCTAAAAGAGAACCCTAACAATATAGAAAAATTAAGACCCTATCAGAAAGAGGCAATAGCGGCTGTTGAAAAAGCTTTAATCGAGAATAAAAGAAAGATAATGCTTGCAATGGCAACTGGAACAGGCAAAACATTCACCACCGTTGTCATGATTTATAGATTAATTAAGTCTTGTTATGCTAAACGCATCCTCTTTCTTGTGGACCGAAGGGCATTGGCAGCACAGGCAGCACAGGCATTTTCTGCCTTTATCACACCGAGCGGAAATAAGTTTAATCAGGAATATGATGTTTTTTCACAGGGCTTTAAAAAGGAAGATTTTACTCCAAATGCTGGACATACCTTTGTTTATATTTCTACAATTCAGCGCATGGCTATTAACCTTTTTGGAAGAGAGGGCTCTTTTGGTCAGGGTGAAAGCGATCCTGAGATTGATGATGAAGCGGAAAAAATAACTATACCCATTCATGCTTTTGATATCATTATTTCTGATGAGTGCCATCGTGGATATACTTCAAAAGATACAAATATTTGGCGTTCTGTTCTCAATCATTTTGATGCAATAAAAATTGGACTCACAGCCACGCCTGCTTCACATACAGTAGCGTATTTTGGCCATCCTATTTACAGATATACTGTGGAACAAGCAGTATTGGATGGTTTCCTCGTTGATTACCAGGCCATAAAAATTAAATCTAATGTCCGAATTAACGGCATTTTTCTGAAAGAAGGTGAAAAGGTAGGTATCAAAAACCCAGAAACCGGTGAAGAATTATTAGACACTCTTGAAGACGAAAGAGAATTCAACTCAGAGGATATAGAAAGAAGAATCACTTCACCAGACAGTAATAGAAAAATTTTGGAAGAAATCAAAAAACATGCTCTTGAGCATGAAGAAAGAACCGGAAGATTTCCCAAGACACTTATTTTTGCTGTCAATGATCTCCCACATATCTCACATGCTGACCAGATTGTTAATCTTGCTCGCGAAATATTTGGTCGGGGAGATGATTTTGTCCAAAAGATTACAGGCAGTCCCTCTGTTGACCGCCCTCTTGAAAAAATAAGAAGATTCAGAAATAGGCCTTTTCCTGCAATTGTTGTTACGGTTGACATGCTTTCTACTGGAGTTGATATTCCAGCACTCGAATTTATAGTATTCTTGCGACCTGTTAAATCGCGTATACTCTGGACTCAAATGCTTGGACGCGGAACACGTAAATGTCCAGACATTAACAAAGAATATTTTACCATATTTGATTGTTTCGATGGAACATTGATTGAATACTTTAAGGATTCAACTGATTTTGTCGTAGAGATACAGGAAACAGTTGAAACAGTTACCATTGAACAAATTATTGAAAATATCTGGAACAATGTTGAACGCGAATATAACACAAAGCGCCTGATTAAGCGACTACGTCGTATTGCTGATACTATGAGTGCCAAAGCCCGTGAAGACTTTTCGTATTACATTCCTGATGGTGATATTTCAAAATTTGCTGATAACCTGTGTGAATCATTAAGAAATAAATTTTCAGAGACAATGAATATATTACGAAACAAAGATTTTCAAAATTTACTTGTTAATTACGACAGAGCAAAAAAATATTTTTATGTAGCATACAATCATGTAGATTCTGTTGTTTCTGAACCTGTGTTCAAGTACAACGATACAAGTCTAAAACCAGAAGATTATCTTGTTGCTTTCTCAAGATTTGTCCATGAAAACAAGACAAAAATTGAAGCTCTTTCCATTCTTTTTTTGAATCCACGTAAGTAGAACACCCGTGCATTGAAAGAAATCCAAGAAATACTTAAAAAGAATGATTTTGACGAAGAGCAGGTGCGCAAGGCTTACGAGTTATCGGGACATAAATCTATGATCGATATCATATCCATGATTAAAAATGCTGAAAATAAAGATAATCCATTATTAACAGTCGAAGAACGTGTAAACCGTGCTATTGAATCTTTAACAAGTCAATATGACTTTACTCCAGAACAACTCAAATGGCTAGGATATATTCGGGAGCACCTTTTAGTAAACCTTGCTATTGAAAAAGAAAACTTTGACCTTATACCTGTCTTTGAAAGACATGGAGGACTTGCAAAAGCTCGTAAAATATTTGGTGATAGATTAGATGAAATTATAGAAGAAATTAACTGTAAATTAGCTGCTTGAAGGAGAAGATTGTATGTCTGATATTGTAAACAAACTCTGGGGCATGTGTCATACACTTCGCCACGATGGAATTGACTATGGCGATTATATAGAACAGCTTACTTATCTGTTGTTCCTTAAAATGGCTGATGAGAAGGGCATTAATCTACCCAAAAACTGTGATTGGGATACCCTAAAAAGTAAATCAGGCACAGAACTGACTGACCATTATCTATGGGTACTCCAAAAACTCAGAGACGAAAAAGGTTTGCTTGGTGATATTTTCGCTCAGTCTATGCCCAAATTCAATAATCCGGTAAACTTAAAGAAAATTATCACCATGATCGACGCCGAAGAATGGTCGAGTCTTGGTGTTGATGTGAAAGCCCAGGCTTTTGAAGGACTTCTTGAGAAAGCCGCAAGTGAAGGGAAAAAGGGAGCGGGACAATACTTTACTCCCCGTGTTTTAATCCAGTCTATTGTGCGGCTGATGCAGCCCGACCCGCTTGTCAATAAAGAAATGAAAATTTGCGACCCGGCATGTGGAACAGGCGGTTTTCTGGTTGCTGCCTATGAGTGGCTGATTGAAAAAACCAAAGGAGCTATTCCAGTTGACGAAGTAAAGCGAATCAAAGAAAACACCTATTATGGACAGGACCTGGTTGCCCGTCCGCGGCGATTGGCATTGATGAACCTCTTTCTGCACGGGCTTAAGCCAACTATTTATCTGGGCGATACTATTTACGAGCCCGACAGAGGCGAGCGTTATGATGTGGTACTCACAAATCCGCCCTTTGGAACAAAAGGAGCCGGGCAGGTGCCCACAAGAGACGACTTTACCATTGCTACAAGCAACAAACAGCTCAACTTTGTCCAGCATATTCTCACGATTCTTAAACCCGGCGGACGCGCTGCCATTGTGTTGCCCGATAATTGTCTGTTTGAAGACAAAGCTGCAGAAGTTTTTGAAATTGTGATGAATGATTGCAATGTGCATACCATATTACGACTACCACGCGGAACTTTTGTCCCCTATGCCTATGCTCAAGCAAATGTGATCTTTTTGCAGAAAGGAAGACCAACGGAGAAAGTTTGGATTTACGATAACCGCTCCAATATCCCAAGCTGTACTAAAAAAGACAGGCCGCTTACAGCTGAAATGTTTGCTGATTTTGAAAAATGCTATGGCAAAGATCCAAATGGCAATAGCCCGCGGGAAGACCAGGGACCAGAAGGACGCTTTAGGGCATTTACCATTGATGAAATAAAAGAGCGAGGTTATAAACTCGATATCAAATGGCTCAAAGATGATACACTGGACGACCCAAACGACCTACCCGAACCCACAGACCTGATCTCCGAAGCAGTAAGCGAACTTGAAGCTGTGGTGGATGAACTGAATGAGATAGCGGATTTACTTGGGGAAAACGGTGGCTTTGACTCCTCTAAAAAATTTCAACAGGAGGAATCAATAAAAGCCAAATCTCACACTGGGAGGCAGGAATAATGGGGGCTTTGAAAAGAACCAGAATTCCTGAACATTGGGTGGAGGTGCCACTTAAAGAAATAATAACTTCTCTTGAATCAGGCTCACGCCCAAAAGGTGGAGTTAAAGGAATAACAGAGGGAATTCCAAGTATTGGAGCAGAACATCTTAATTCTGATGGTGGATTTGATTTTACCAATATTCGATTTGTGCCTATTGAATTTGCAAAAAAAATGAATAGAGGCAAAATTGAGGTTAATGATATTCTAATTGTGAAAGATGGAGCAACAACAGGAAAAGTTTCTATAGTGGATGAACATTTCCCTTATGATTTTGCTTGCGTTAATGAACATGTATTTATTTGTCACTTAAGTAAAAATATTAATGTTCGTTATTGTTTTTTCTTTCTCCGTAGCCATAATGGTCAAGAACAAATAATGTCTTCTTTCCATGGAGGTGCTCAAGGTGGTATTAATTCGGAATTTGTTCATGCAGTATCAATCCCCCTTCCTCCCCTGAACGAGCAAAAGCGTATTGTGGAGAAGCTGAATGCCATTTTGCCAAAAGTAAAAAGCGCAAAGGCGCGGCTTGCGAAAATTCCGGCAATACTCAAAAAGTTCCGCCAAAGCGTCCTCGCCGCAGCATGTTCGGGAAAATTGACGGAGGATTGGAGAGAGCATAATTATCTTAAAAACAGTTATGGTGGAGAATTGGCAAACGAAGAACCATATGAATTATCTGATGGGTGGTTATGGGTTGAATTAAAAAATATTTCAAATGGTTTTCAATACGGTACATCATCAAAATCAGTAGATAAAGGCAAAAGCCCAGTTTTACGAATGGGAAATTTGCAAAATGGGAAAATAGATTGGTCTGATTTGAAATTTACAAATGATGATTCAGAAATCGAAAAATATGCTTTGAAATATGGAGATGTTCTTTTTAACAGAACAAATAGTCCTGATCTTGTAGGTAAAGCATCAATATTCAAAGAAAATAGAAAAGCTATTTTTGCAGGGTATTTAATTCGTATCAGATACAAGTCCGAGTATATATTACCTGATTATTTAAATTATTGTCTAAATACACAAAGAGCCAAAGAATGGTGTAAAAAAGTAAAGACTGATGGCGTAAGTCAATCAAATATTAATGCACAAGTATTAGGTACCTTTTTAATCCCCCTTCCTCCCCTCGAAGAGCAGCATGAAATTGTCCGCCGGGTGGAAAAGCTTTTTGCACTTGCTGATTCCTTAGAAGCAAGATACAAGAAGGCTTTTGCGCGTGTGGAAAAACTGGAGCAGGCAATTCTTGCCAAGGCATTCCGCGGTGAACTGGTGGAGCCTGACCCAAATGATGAGCCTGCCGAGGAATTGTTAAAAAGAATACTGGAAGAAAAAGCTAAACTTAAATTTGAGATAAAAAACAAAGTTAAGAAAAGAAATAAAAGTAATCCTATCTGAATTTCATGAATTTTTCAAACTAGTAACAGGTTAACTATTACGAGTTAAGATAAATCATTGCTATTATCGTCAATAGGTATGTGTTTTTCTTTGCAATATTTATTAATATCCTCATCAGTAGTAAAAGAACGATCACACTTTTCTTCAAATTCTTTTTTAACAGCAGAAAGAAATTTATCTTCCGCAGATAAAATTTTTTCAACATGCAACATAAACTCATTGAAATCCCGATTAATGTTGCATAATTTATCAATAGTCTTAAAATCTAATTTTTTGTAACTTGCTGGGTAGAGAATTTTACTCTTATAAGGGTTAGCATAAAGTTCTATGATTCCAATTCCGAAGGATTGGTTTAATCTTTCCATCTCCTCTAAAAGTATAATGCCCCCGGTGTTAAGGGTAAAATAAATTCCCCAGGTAAATATGTTAACTTACCTCTGAAATAATAAGGAGGTAAGAATAAAATGTATGGGGTGAATATGTATAACACAGTAGAAGGTCTATTAGCATTATGTAAAAGTATTTCTGAGATATCCAGGACACTGGGCATGGACAGGAAGACTGTGAGAAAGATAAGAGACAAACTTCAGTCTGGGGAAAAGGCTCCAGTAATGCAAAAGAAGAGCAAATTAGAACCCTACAGGGAGCAGATAATCGACTTTTTGCACAATCAGGGATTATCTGGGGTATTGATACATCGCAGGTTGGTGGAAGAATTTCAATTGGATGTAAGTTATAATAGTGTAAAAAAATACCTGAGGAAATTGAGGTCCCCTGGCAAGGTGTATGTATTTTTGCTGTCCCCACCTGGCACAGAGGCACAGGTTGATTTTGGTTATCTTGGTTATTTTCACGATGAAGTGTCAAACAGAAAGGTAAAGTGCTGGATATTTTGCATGAGGTTATCTTATAGCAGATATGACTATTATGAAGTAGTGACAAGTGCCGGATATTCCCACTTTTATAAGGTGCCACATAAATGCCTTTGAATATTTTGCTGGGGTACCATCAACTATTAAGATAGACAATCTTAAGTCGGGGGTATTACTTGCAAACTTCTATGAACCTTCAATACAAGTAGAATATGCAAATATGCTAAATTATTATGGCAGTGTACCCATAGCTTGCAGGGTAAAAACACCTGAAGAGAAAGGCAAAGTAGAATCAGCAATAAAGTATGTGAAGAATAACTTTTTAAAGAATTTAAAGACAGATAGTCTTTCTGAATTAAAGAGTCAACTCTGTGACTGGCAAGATACTATCTGCAACAAAAGGATACATGGTACCACAAGAAAGGTCCCCTATGATGAGTTTATGGAGAAAGAGAAATCTCATCTTAACCCATTACCATTAGAACGTTATGAGGTATATGAGATAGAACATAGAAAGGTTAACAAATATGGTCATATAACTTACCGATATAATTTTTATTCTGTTCCAGAAAAGTATGTATTACAGGATGTTACCATAAAAAGTAATGGTAAGGTAATAAGGATATTCGATGACAAATTGAATGAAATAGCTGTCCATCAAGTGTCAAATTCTAAAGGGGAGTTTGTTACTAATAGTTCCCATAATATTAGAGCAAAGTTTCAAACTAATGAGAATCAATATTCGGACAAATCATTGAAATGTGGTGTTAATGTTCATGAATTCTATCTGAGAGTAAAAGATCATAGACCTCATCACTATCATAGAACACTTCAAGGGATATTTAACCTTTGCACAAAGTATGGGGACAAGGTAGTTGATAAAGCTTGTAAGCGGGCAAATAACTTTGGTTTGTATAATTATTTATCTGTGAGAAAGATATGTGAATCTGGACTGTTTGAGGATGATAACTTAAATCATGAAACAGTTCTCTGTGGTGGTTATTACAATCAGTTACAAGAATATGACAAATTAACGGGAGGAGTAAATGCAGGAATTAATCAAGAAACTTTATGAATACAAACTTTCAGGAATGGCAAAAACGATAGAATCAAGAAACAGGTATGCTATAGAAAACCAATTAAGTTATTTGGAATTCATCTCTCTTTTACTTGAGGATGAACAGTCAAATAGAAAAAGTAATTCTTATGCAAAAAGGTATCAGAAATCAAAACTTGACAGAACAAAGACATTGGATAACTATGATTTCTCTTACCAACCTGAAGTAAACAGAAAAGAGATGCTTGATTAGGCAAGTTGCAGGTATATTCAGGAACATAAGAATATTATCTTTATGGGTAATCCCGGTGTTGGTAAGACTCATCTTGCCAATGCCTTAGGTCTTGAAGCTTTGAAGATGGGTTATAAGGTGTTGTTTGTTCACTCTAATGACCTTTTATCCAAACTTATAACGGCAAAAGGGGAAGGAACATATTATGAATATGTTAAGGAACTCATGGTCGTTGATCTTCTAATAATAGATGAGGTCGGATTTAAGAAGATAGTAGCAAATTATGTTGATGAGTTCTTTGAAATAGTCAGAAGGAGGTATGAAAATGGTTCAATAATAATCACTACTAATAGACCCTTTGAAGAATGGGGTAACATATTTGGAGATGTGGTTCTTGCATTTGCGATAATAGACAGACTTGTTCATCATGCCTATGTTTGTAAGATAAACGGCAAGAGTTACAGGATCAAGCATTTAACTAAAAGTGAAAAATAAGGGAAAAAGGGTGGGGAATTCTCAGGCACCTAAACTGGGGAATTTTGGTTGACTTTAACAATTGCAGTACAAAAAAGTCCATTTAAAACATAAAGATTATTGAAATACTGCCGGTATCATATTTACGACCAGAAATACGCAAAATACGTAAATTACTCCGATATGCTTTGGCATCCCTATGAATTTGTTAAGGATGATTACCACAATAAGGAAATACCAACCAAGGCTGCCAGCATAAAAAAAAGATAAAAATTCTTTTGGCACGAAAAAAGAGACGGGATTTATGATATCTATGACTTCTGCAGCGAGCATTATTCTGAAAAAACCGGAAAATCTTATCTTTTTTGAAGGCATAAAGATATAAAGAAGCACTATGAAAAATATAGTCAACAATATCCCTTCTATAATTTTTGAAAAATCAAATATAGGTTCATTCATCATCGGACGATAAGGGATTAGTATCATAATAAAATAAATAGTTATAAGATTGAGTGCGTGTGCAGGATTTAGGTATATGGTGATTATGCTGGTATCTTTAAGAAAAATAACTCCAAGGCATTCTTTGAATGTGTCAATGATACCCGGAAATTTGAACTTATTGCTACCATTTTTTGTTCCCTTTGTCCCATTCATTGCTTAAATTATACCACCAATCATAATACTTTGTGTTTTTCAGACCAGGCAAAAGCTTTTTTGCAACGTCTGTAATAAGTCTTTTTTGCGCATGATTAATCCAATTTTCGGCCTGAAGATTCCCTTTGTCAAGCTCTTCCTTCAAATAAAAAAGAAGTTCAAGTGTATCGGCATCCTTTGCAAGCTTTGCCTCTATTGTCTTTAACGCCTCATATTCATTAACCAATTCCAGAATATCATCTTTTGAAGGCAAATTGTCAACAGCATTTTCAAGTGCTTTCCTGTCGTCAGATTTTACATATTTTTGTTGTAAATAGTTTAAATCACCTGTTCTTGTTTCTTCAATATCGTGAAACAGACACATCTGCATTACCTTACCTGTATCTGCATTTGCTAATTTAGACAAAAGAAAGCCTATCAAAATTGTTCTGAAGATATGTGAGCCTACAGTTTGCTTTCCACTGCCAAGAAAGACATTGCCGCTTCTTTGCGTATTTTGCAAAACAGAAGCTTCAAATATGAAGTTTACAATTCCCTGTATGCTGTCTTCAAAATTGTCTTTCATCTATAACTCTTTTTGCTTTGCCTTCAAATCGTTCTATTGTTTTGGGCTCAACAAACTTTATTTTGGGCTTAATGCCAAGCACATTAAACATCCTTTCATTCATCTTTTCAAGAAGTGCTCTTTGCTTTTTCATTTCATCAAAAAACAGATTTTCTGAAATTTCAAGTTGTATTTCCATCAAGTCAAGATGCCCTTTTTTCTTGATAAAAATCATATAATGGGGGGTTGCCTGGTCAAACTCTTTAAAGACTTCTTCGACCTGGCTTGGAAAGACGTTTACACCATTTATTATAAGCATATCGTCTGTTCTTCCGGAAGGCTTTTCCATCTTAATAAATGTTCTTCCGCAAGGGCATTTATCCCTGAAAAGTCTTGTTATATCCCTTGTTCTATATCTAATAAGTGGCATCGCCTCTTTGGTAAGTGTTGTCAAAACCAGTTCGCCCTTTTCCCCTTCAGGCAGAACTTCACCTGTGTCCGGGTTAATTATTTCTGCATAAAAATGATCTTCATTTATGTGTAAACCGTTTTTGTATAAACATTCCCCTGATACTCCCGGGCCAATTATTTCAGATAGTCCGTAGTTGTCAGTTGCAGTGACTCCGAGCCTGCTTTCTATTTCTGCTCTTATCTTTTCGCCCCACGGTTCGCTCCCCAAAAGGGCATATTTCAAATAAATGTCATTTCTCGAAATCCCTTCATTTTGCATTGTTTCAGCAATATGAAGTGCGTAAGATGGTGTGCATACAAGCACACTGCTTCTGTAATCTTGCATAATCATAATTTGTCTTTTTGTGTTACCGCTGGAAACAGGAATGACGCTTGCGCCGATATGCTCTGCTCCATAGTGAAGACCAAAACCTCCAGTGAATAGTCCATATGAAAATGCTATATGTACTATATCGTTAGCGGATACTCCGCCAGCAACCATAATCCTTGCCACGAGATTTTTCCATGTCTCAAGGTCACGCCTTGTATAGCCCACAACAGTGGGTTTTCCCGTTGTACCGCTTGAAGAGTGTATTCTTACAATATCTTTTAAGGGTACTGCAAACATTCCGTAAGGGTAATTATCTCTTAAATCCTGCTTGGTAGTAAAAGGTAAATATTTAATATCATCAAGAGATTTTATTTTGGTAATATCAATGTTACACTGCTTAAATTTATTTTTGTAAAAATCAACATTCTCGGAAACTCTGTTTAAAGTGGACTGAAGTCTTTCGAGCTGGAATTGTCTTAGCTCATCAAGACTCATTGTTTCTTCTTCATGTTGCCACATATTTTCCATTTAACGCTCCCACTTTTCTTTATATTCTTTACCCAAATACGCACGTTTAATTTCGTTGTCTTCCAAAAGTTCTTTACTTTTCCCTTGAAGAACAATTTTGCCGTTTTCAAGCACATAACCCCTGTCAGCATATTTTAATGCTGCCGCAGCATTTTGCTCTACAAGAAATATTGTAAGCCCTGTTTCTTTTAAAATCAAAAGTTTTTCATAAACATCCTTGATTACAAGAGGAGCAAGTCCCATTGAAGGCTCATCCATTAAAAGCAGTTTTGGTTCACTGATGAGTGCCCTTGCAATTGCAAGCATTTGCTGTTCCCCTCCTGAAAGCATCCCGGCAGGTTGCCAGCTTCGCTCTTTTAAAACAGGGAAAATATCATAAATAAATTTAAGCCTTTTAATAAAATTTTTATTATCGCTGGTAAATGCACCGACTTCGATATTTTCAAGTACTGTCATGTTTGCAAATACCCGTCTACCTTCAAGTACAAGTGCAATTTTTTCTTTCACTTTTCGTTCGGGAGGAAATCCTGTAATATTTTTGTCGTTAAAAATTACTTCCCCATCCTTTGGCTTTACAATCCCCATTATTGCATTGAGAAGTGAAGTTTTCCCCGCGCCATTAGAGCCGATCAGGGCTACAAACTCTTTTTCCTTGATATGCAATGAGATATTTTTCAATGCCTCAACAGCTCCGTAGTTTACAAAAAGAGACTTGACCTTAAGCATCTTCATCACCGAGATAAGCTTTTATTACATCAGGGCTATTTCTGATTTCATCAAATGTTCCTCTGGCTATCAGTTTGCCGAAATTTAGACATACGACATAGTCAGACAATGTAGAAACAAAGCTCATATCATGCTCAACCATAAGTATTGTATGACCTTTTGTGTTTAGCATGCCAATAAGTTCTGCAAGGTTTTCCTTCTCTTTGCTGTTTAGTCCGGCGGCAGGCTCATCTAATAGCAGAATCTTTGGATTTGAAATAAGTGCTCTTGCCATTTCCAAATTTTTTAAAACACCGTAAGGTACAGAGCCAGGCTTACTGTTTTCCCATTTTTTTATTCCTGTCAGATAAAGCATATCATCTATTCTTTGCTCTACGTTCTTCCAATATCCTTTGTTCAATCTGAAAAAACTTTTAAAGATTGGCGGTTTTTCTTTACCTATAACACCTAAGAACATGTTTTCTCTAAGGGTTAATTCGTTTATAAGGTTAAGGTTTTGAAAAGTTCTTGATATCCCGATATGAAAAATTTCATGAGGTAATTTTCCGTTTAATTTAACATTATGAAAATGTATTTCACCTGTGAAATGAGGTATAAACCCGGTAATGGAGTTAAAAAGGGTGGTTTTTCCAGCTCCGTTAGGTCCGATTAGTGCTGTAATTTTATGTGCAGGTACGTCAAATGTGACATCCGTTAATGCTTTTACACCGCCAAAATTTACTGAAACATTATTTAATCTTAACATATTTTTCAACCAATCTTTTAAATTGTTTTGCTATGCCACCATCGAAAAAAAGGATAGTTATCGCAAGAATGCCGCCATAAATGACCATTTCGTAGTCTTCTATTTCAGCAAAAACTTCCGGGATAAATGTAAGTATTGCTGCTCCTATGCTTCCTCCCGTAATGCTGCCAAGTCCACCAAAAACAGCCATTACAACAAGCTCAATAGAATATTTGAAGCTAAATGATACGGGGCTTATAAAATTTGAATAAAAGGCAAAAAGACTTCCGTTTATTGATGTAACACACGCAATAACTACAAATGTGGTGAGCTTTACTTTTGCCACATTAATTCCGTATGAGCTTGAAGCATTTTCAGACTCATGTATGAATCGAAGTTTGTATGAGATGAAAGATTTGTCAAAAAACTCCATTAATGTTATAAAAATCATATAGAATACACTTAAAAAGATGAAAAATTTATATTCACTGCCTATTTCAATACCGAAAAAAGAGATATTGGGGATTCCTGTTAGTCCTGATGGACCCGCTGTAATAAAGTCCATTTCGTTGAAGCATATATAGACTATCATTCCAAAGCCTAAAGTTGCCATTGCAAGATAATGTCCGTGAAGTTTTAGGGATGGGTATCCGATTATAAATGCCACAATGGCAGTAATTATAATGCCTATAATAATTGTGGCATAAGGGTTGATTCCGTATGTGGCAGATAGTATCCCTGAAGTGTAAGCGCCTAATCCGAAAAAGGCAGCCTGACCAAGCGATATTATCCCTGCATACCCTAAAAGAATATTAAAACAAGAAGCGTTTATGGCGTTAAAAATAATATAAATAATGAGACTTAAGTAGTATTCATTTTCAATATATCTGCTTATAAAAAAAAGTGTAATGAGGTTAAAAATAATAAATGAAAGATTAAGTTTTCTCATATTGCAGTGTTATGTATCCCTTTTGTATATTTTTTCATACCCTTGTTGCTTTTTTTCTCCCGAATAATCCCTGTGGTCTAAAAAAAAGTATAAAAAGTATTATTAGAAAAGCCATTGCATCTTTGTACCCGGAAGGAAACACAGATGCAAAAAATGATTCACTTACCCCAAGTAAAATTCCTCCGAAAATACCTCCCCAGAAACTGCCAAGTCCTCCCATTACCGCAGCAGAAAAACCTTTAAGTCCGGTCATTATTCCATCGCTATAAGTGACATAAGTTATAGGAGATACTACTACACCGGCTATTGCTCCTAAAAATGCTGCTATTCCGAAGGAAAACATAACCACAGCCTTTACATTTATTCCACATACCGATGCAGCGATTTTGTCTTCATAGCAGGCTCTGAATGCCTTGCCATATTTTGTTTTTTTAAAAAAGAAAGTTAGCAAAAAAGAAATTACAAGCGATATGCCAATCACAACCAAACTATCCGTCGTGATAGTACCTTTGTAAACATTAATTGCCTTTGAAGGCACAAAGCTTTCAACTAAAAGTGTATCCCTGCCCCATATTACCATTGCAAGCCCTCTTAAAATAATAGAGCCTGCAATCGTAATAGTGATTAAGTTTAACTCTGATTTTACTTTAACATATCTGATAAACACCCTTTCAAAAATTACTCCCAGCACAAATGCGCCGAAAAGTGCAACTGGAAATGCAAGAACAAAAGGGATGTTCATCATATAAAGCATACTGTAGATGAACATCCCGCCAAGCATTACAAATTCACCTTGGGCAAAATTTATTATTCCGGTTGTATTATAAATTATATTAAAACCAATCGCAACAAGTGCATAGATGCTACCACTGGTTATTCCGGAATAAAAAAACTGCATTATTCAGCCATCTCCCAATTTTCATTTTTAATGACAAGCATTACAAAAGCCTCTTTTGTAAGACCATTATGGTCAGTTTCAGACAGATTGAACTCGCCAGCTGTGCCTATCATACCTTTTATCTTTTCAACTTCAGCTACAATTTTTGTTTTATCTTTACCTGCAGCTTCATACCCCTTTTTAAACATTAAAAATGAGTCGAAAGCATGGCCACCGAAGGTGGAAACAGGGGAATTAAATCTGGATTCAAATTTATTTTTATAATCCATCAAAAGTGATTTGAATTTGTCATTTTCAGGAA
>NZ_JBSQOT010000041.1:0-14276 GCF_055117995.1 Deferrivibrio sp.
AATATGAATACTGAATCTTTCCTTATTTTTTAAAATAATAAAAGAATAATTCTTCCCATTGATAACCTTTTTTAAGCGCACAAAACCATCACCAACAAGTTTTTTCCGCTCATTTTCGTCTGTTGTCTCTTTAATTATTTCAAGTATCTTCTTTCTGGTAAACTGATCAAATACCAGTTTGTAATTTACGCTCCCCTTTCTGACAAAAGGTCTCTCCCCTTCCGTTAATATAACGTAGTTAACGGAAGAGTCAAACTCTTCGAGAGCTTTCAGAAAGTCCCCTATGCCAAAGTCAGCAGCAAGCCTGTTTTGGGCAAAATATTTAAAAGGTTTAAACTCATAATCTTTAACACCATACTTAAAACTGGCAAAATCACTCATAATCTTTTCGAACATTGAGTCTTTAAAAAAATACGGAACAACCTTTTTACCAAGCCTGCTACTTAAACTTTCTATTTCAGACAACTTATTAAAATCATTTATCCCAACATGCAAAGATAATGAGTCGGATTTGAAGGGGATAATAGAATAACGGCTAATATAACTAAAATCTACCTCTTTTTGCACACTTACAGGTATGGTTAATGTCTCTTGCGTATATTCAGGAATATTATATTTACTGACAAGAAAATTTGATAGCTCCTGTTCGGTAATAAATCCCATTTTTATGAGTATGTTCCCCAATCTTTCTTTAGTAAGTCTTTGCTTTTCAAGGGCATGTTCCAACTGCTCTTTTGTTATCAATCCTTTATTTATAAGATCTTCACCAAGACGATACATAAATTACCTCACTTTAAAATTTGAATATAACTTTTGAGAAATTATAACACACTTTTTAATATATTTCATTGAAAACAGAATTTTTTTTTAGTATTATACAAATTATGAACAAAATAACAATCTGGGTTTTAAATATAGTTTTTCTGATATCAGCATCAGTCTTTGGCTCACACAGAGAAACTGAGGTTGTAAAAGCTGTTAAGCTTATTAAAAACAGTGTAATAAATATCAGGACAGAACAGATAGTCCAGAGAGACTATAACCCTTTTTTTAACGATCCATTTTTTGGGGAGTTTTTCGGATTTAAAAAAGCATATAAAACAGAAAGTCTTGGTTCCGGTTTTTTTATAAATTCTTCCGGAATCGCGGTAACAAATTATCACGTAATTAAATCTGCATCGAAAATATTTGTAGTTGCCGGGGATGAAGAGCAGTATGAAGCTGAACTGGTAGGCGGCGATGAGGACCTGGATATAGCAATCATCAAGGTAAAAAACATTAAAAATATTACCCCAGTTACTCTTGGCACAAGCAGTGATCTAATGCTTGGTGAAACTGTCATTGCCATGGGGAACCCTTATGGTCTTGAAAGCTCTGTGAGCACCGGAGTAATTAGCAATACAAACAGGATACTTAATATTGACAATACTTTCTCATCTTTTATTCAAATTGATGCCCCTATTAACCCGGGCAATAGCGGTGGTCCTCTTGTAAATCTTGACGGAGAGGTTATCGGAATAAACTCAGCAATTTACAAAGAAGCCCAGGGGATAGGATTTTCTATACCAATAGATGTATTTAAAAGGGTTATGAATGAAATCCTGCAATTTGGAAAAATCAGACCAACTTATATAGGAATGCTTTTTGATGAAACAAAAGATGGCCTTGTGGTGGAACAACTTGATAAAAAAAGCTCTGCAGAAAATATAGGAATCAAAAAAGGGGATATACTTTATAAAATTGAAAACATGCTCATTCCTACAAAAAATGCACTGAAATACATACTAAAAAGTTATCCTCCCGGCAGCAGTATAAATTTAACTGTTAAAAGAGGGGAAAAATTCTACACCGGTAAGATAAAAACTGAAAAAATGCCTGAAAATTATGGACTTAACCTTCTAAACACTTTTTTTGGCATAAAATTAACTCAAAGCGGGGATTATGTAAAAGTGCTGGACAGTTCTATACCAGCATACCTAAAAAAAGGTGATATTATCTTAAGCGTTAATTCAACTGAAATCAAAAAGTTATCAGATATTAACGAAACTATTATAAACAACATTTACGATAAAAATATATTTACGATTTATAGAAATAACAGAATTTTTAAATTTGAACTATTTTTCTAACTTGAAAAATTATCAAAAATCTCTAATATCTGATAAAAATTAAAGGAGTCAAAATGGCAAAAGCTTTTCTTGTTCTGGAAGATGGTACCGTTTTTAATGGAGTAAGTTTCGGTGCCGATGGTGAAATAACAGGTGAAGTTGTGTTCAACACTTCTATCACAGGATATCAGGAGATACTTACAGACCCTTCTTACTATGGTCAAATGGTAACAATGACTTATCCTCTCATTGGCAATTACGGTATAAATGAAGAGGACTTCGAGTCTGTAAAACCATATGTTTCTGCTTTTATAATAAAGGAATACAGCACAGTATATTCAAATTACAGAGCAACAACAAGCCTTGGAGAATTTTTGAAAAAGCACAATATAATAGGGATTGAAAAGATTGACACAAGAAAACTCGTAAGACACATCCGCGAAAAAGGTTCCATGAATGCGATAATTTCAACAACTTCCGATAACATTGATGAGCTAAAGGAAAAAGCTAAAAATATTGAATCAATCGTAGGCAAAGACCTTGTAAAACATGTCAGTTGTTCTTCTTTATACGAATGGTCTGAGGGAACATGGAGTATAGATAATGGCTACAAAAAGCCAGCACATCTGGATTTAAACATTGTAGCTATAGATTTTGGTGTAAAAAGAAATATTTTGAGATACTTTGTTGATAATGGCTGTAAAGTAACTGTGGTACCATACACCTTTACTTTTGAGCAGATTTTAGACCTCAAACCTGATGGTATTTTCCTTTCAAATGGCCCCGGCGACCCCGAGCCGATTAAAAATGGTATTGAACTTGCCAGAAAAGCTATAGAAAACAACATTCCTACATTTGGCATATGTCTTGGAAATCAGATTATGTCCCTTGCGCTTGGTGGTAAAACTTATAAACTAAAATTTGGACACCACGGCGGAAATCAGCCAGTGATGGACCTTGAAACTAAAAAGGTTGAAATCACAGCTCAAAACCACTGTTTTGCTGTTGATGTAGAGTCGATAAGCGATAAAGTTGAAGTTACCCACATAAATCTAAACGACAAAACTGTAGAAGGTGTGAGGGTTAAAGGGAAGCCTGCTTTTGCAGTGCAATATCACCCGGAAAACGGACCCGGACCACACGATGCTGCTTATTTGTTTGAGAGATTTGTAAAACTCATAAAATCAGTGAAGTAATGCTTAAAAAGTTTATACTATTTTCGGTAGTAATGGCATTTACCATTACTACCGCATTAGGTATATGGGTAGTAAATTGCCAAACATTCCTTGAAAGGACGTACATCACCTACAATTTAAAAATCGAGCAGAATGAGCCTTTTTATAAAGTATATGATAAATTATTCAAGTATCTGAAAACACCTGTTTTTTTTAAACAATATCTTATAAAAATAGAGCATTTTGATAAGAAAATAAAATATGGCGCTTACAAATTTGAAAACCTCCAGCTTAAGAAAGCTCTTCAATATATTGCTGAGGGAAAAACGAATCTAATCAAAGTTACAATTCCTGAAGGTTACAATATCTACGATATTGCAAAAATACTTGATAATTCAAACATTATTCGCTACGAAAAATTTATTGAAAAAGTATTTGACAAAGACTACGTTTATAAAACTATTAGATTTCAAGCAGAAAGTCTTGAAGGTTTTTTATATCCTGAAACTTATTTCTTTGAAGAAAACACTGAGCCTGAAGCTGTAGTTTCCAAGATGTATAATACATTTATGCAAAACCTTCCTGATAACTTTTCGTCAAAAGCTTCCGCCAACGGGCTTACTTTTTATCAAGCTGTTATACTTGCATCAATTATACAAAAGGAATCTTACGATAAAGATGAAATGCCTGTTATATCCTCCGTGTTCCATAACAGGTTAAAAAGAAAAATGAGACTTGAATCTGACCCTACTATAATTTATGGTATTTATTCAAGCTTTGACGGCAACTTAAAGAAGTCAGACCTGGCAAATCCCGATAATCGCTATAATACTTATAAAATAAACGGACTTCCGCCGACACCAATCTGCAATCCTGAGAGTTTTGCCTTATATGCAGCGGTTAATCCGACGAACACAGATTATTTATATTTTGTAGCCGATAAAGAAGGAAAACATCAATTTTCCAAAAGCTATAATGAACATAAAAATAAAGTTTACAGATTCCAGAAAAGATAATTTTTAAGACTTTTCCTGCAAAGAAACTTCAAACGTATTGCCAAACATACTGTTTTTGTAGACCCTAATCTTGCCATTATAAATGGCGGCAATATGTTTTACTATTGAAAGTCCAAGTCCTGTACCTGCGTTTATTTTATTTCTCGACTTTGAAGTGGTGTAAAACCTTTCAAAGATTCTGGTCATCTCATTTTCGGGGATTACAGGCCCCTGGTCTGCAACCCTGATATTGACATAACCGTTTATTTTTTCAATTTCAACATACACCTCTTCACCTTTAGAATATTTTATTGCATTATTAACAAGATTTGTCACAACGCTCAACATATGTTCATATTCCACAAAGACCTTTTCTATTCTGACATCTATCATCACCCTTTTAGCATTTCCGGCGTAATAATCCTCAATATCACTTTTAAAAATATTGCATTCAACTGGCTCATCTACCTTAAAATCCAATCCCAGCATCTCAAGTTTATGTAGTTTGAGAATATCTTCAATCAGGTTGTTAAGCCTTACCGATGAGTCAAAAATCTTTTTTACAAATTTATCCGTAGTATCTTTATCAAGGTCTTTATTATTTATAATAGTTTCAGAATACCCCATTATCATCGAAACAGGTGTCTTTAGCTCATGGGAAATATTCCCTACAAGTTCGGTCTTGAATGTCTCATAGTCAGATTCTTTTGAGATGTCTTTTATTACAAAAAGATTATATTCGCTTAAAACTTTAATGTAGATTTGAAGCGTCTTATTCTTAAATTTTTCTGTTATTTCTTTACTTTCTGATAGTGATACTATTTTTTTAAAAAAAGATATAGTAGCCAAATCGGTCAAAACATTAAATATATTGTCACCTGTTTTTTCAATATTAAATAGCTTTCCGGCAGATTCATTTAAGTAAAGTAAAGAGTTATTTTTATCCATAAGAAGGATGGCTTCATCCATAACTGAAAATATAAAATTCAGTCTCTCTTTTGAATCGACAAGTTCCTCCTGTTTTTTCAGCATTAGATGGTAAATTTTATAAATTAAAGATGAAACCTTGGACATCGTGGGGTCTTTAAAGCTTGGAAAATGTATTTTGGTTTTCCCTTCTTCTATTTTTTCAGCTATATAGTTAAGCTTTTGAACAGGCACACTGACCATCCTTGCAAAATAAATTGCAAGTATAACAATAATAATCAAAATTGCCCCGCCAACCTGAATCATCAACATTTTGAAGCTATTACCATAATTACTCAAAAACACTTCAGGATATGCTATTCTGACAATTTTGTTATCTAAAACCTTTGCATAATATATAAGGTCTTTCTTTATTGTATTGCTGTATCTGGAATAAAATCCATACCCATTTGCCATTGCTTCTTTTACTTCCGGTCGAGTTAGATGGTTATCAAGAGTTTTAATATTTTCAAATTCTACACTGTTGTCCATTAAAACTTTTCCGGTAGCCTTATCTATAACTGTAAGCCTGATTTTTTCTTTATCGTATAACACCTTAAGCTTTTTATAGCTTTCATAATCAAAATTGTTTAAGTCAAAACCGGTCTGAATAACATTAACCAGCGTATCCATTTCAGAATTTAGCTTATTTCCCAGAGAAATTTTGTATTTAAAATTTGCATAAAAAAACCCTGCAACAAGTACCGTAAACACAGGAACAAAAATCATAAGGAAAATTTTTAAAAAAGATTTCATTATTCTACCTTGTAGCCTATTTTGGGCACAGACTTTATAATTTCTGCTTTATTTCCCAATTTTTTTCTTATGGAAGATATGTGTGAGTCCACTGTTCTCGTAAAAACATCCGAATCATACCCCCAGACATTCGACAACAATTGGTTCCTTGTAAAGACCCTTTTGGGGTTTGACAGCAACAGGGCAAGTAATTCAAACTCTTTGTGCGTTAAATTTATCTCCTGCCCATCGATTTTTGCACATCTTAAATTTTCATTTAACTCTACACCTGCATAAAAAATCAATTTAGACTCATCTTTGTTTTGTTTTTTTAAAATAATCTTTATCTTTGCAATTAACACCTTCAGGCTAAACGGTTTTGTAACATAGTCGTCAGCCCCACTTTCAAGAGCCAGGACTATATCATTTTCAGAATTTTTCGCAGAAACTACAACCACAGGGATGTTTTTGTACTTAGGATTATCCTTCAATAATTTTAAAAATTGCATCCCTTTTAGTCCCGGAAGCATAAGATCCAACAAAATTATATCCGGAAAAAACTCATCCAGAAATATCAGAGCTTCATTTGCATCGGCAGCCGACTCCACTATAAAGCTTTCTTTTTGAAGATTAAATCTGATAAGTTCCCTTAAATCCTCTTCATCTTCGATAATCAATACCCTACTGCTCATGCTCTCCCATTACCTCATTGATATTTTTATGTTTAATATTTTTACCGGTCTGCATAAAATATACCATCTCACAAAGATTTGTACAGTGATCTGCCACTCTTTCAATACTTCTTACTATAAACATCAGTGATATGGCTACCGTAGTCTTTCTAATGTCTTCGGCAATGTATGAAAGAAGCTCTCTTAAAACCTGCTTATGAAGAGCATCTATTACATCGTCATGTTTGATTGTTCGCAAAGCAAGATTTACATCTCTATTAAAATAAGCATCCAGTGAAGCTTTTATCATCTCTCCTGCAATCTTTGCCATGTTGGGAATATCAATATAAGGTTTAATAGGTGGATACTTATTTATATTTATAATCTCTTTTGCTATATCCACACAGTGATCGCCAATCCTTTCAAGATCAACCACAATCCTGAGTGCAGTAGTAACATATCTTAAGTCTATTGCTTTAGGTTCATAAAGTGCAAGCACTCTCAAACATTTTTCATCCACTAACAGGTCAATTTCATCAATTTTATCATCCATTTTTATAACTTCTTCTGCAAGAGGCGTATCTGACTCCACAAGGGACTCAATAGCCTTATCAAGCATACTAATTGCACCTTCACCCATCTGAGCAAGCAACGTTTTGATTTCAAGAATTTCATTTTCGAGTTTTTTCATTCATTACCTCACAAATTTGACCGGTTTTAAACCATATTTTACTAAATTGTATCAGATTAATTGGTAATTGTAAAATGATTGATAGTTGTCAGATTTTTGTAAAAAAATTGTAAAATTATTTTACAGTGCCGGTAATATTGTCATAAAGGTAAGGCTTTCCGAAAGGATCAATCAATTTGTCACCAATAATCCTTTTGTCAAAGTCCATAATTTTGACAGTTTCTTTGCCAAATACGTTTTCATCAATAATATCTGTCAGTTTGCCTGGATATGTACCATACTTTATTTTATAAAGTTTTACACCCATAAAAATTGCACTTACTTCCTGTCTTCTTAAAGACTTCCTGGCTTCATATTCAATTGTATGATATTTTTTGTAAATCACTGCAATTATAATTGCAATCAAACAAACAACTATTACTGTTTCAATTATATTTGCAATATTTCTTGTGGAGTAAGGGTGATTTCCCAATACCATTATTTGATAACTTTTATCATATCCCACATTGGCAAGAATACGCCTAATGCGAGTAAAATAACCATCCCGGCAATCAACACAAGCAATATCGGCTCAATAGCGGAAGAGAGATTCTTTATAGCATAATCAGTTTCTTCATCAAAATAATCAGATATCTTTTCAAGCATTTCGTCTAATCTGCCGGTTTCTTCACCGGCAGCAACCATATCTGTAACAACCTCAGGAAAATAAGTAGAATATTCAAATGAAGCAGCGATACTGTTGCCCTGAGAGACTCTAATCTTGATGTTTTGAACCTCTTTTTTTATTATTTCATTTCCGCTAACTTCAGAAACGATATCAAAGCTTGTAATCACAGGGATTCCGCTTTTGTAAAGCAAGCCAAGTATCCTTGAAATTCTCGATATATAAACTTTATGAACTATCTTTCCAATTATCGGGATTTTAAATGTAAGATAATCTATCTTTTCTTTTCCATGTTTTGTGGATTTATATTTTCTGTATCCTATTATAACAGCAACAATTATTGTCAACACAAGCCACCAGTAGTTTTGAGTAAAATAGTTAATCCAGATAAGTATTTTGGTAGGTAGTGGGAGTTCTGCATTAAATTTATTAAAAAGACCGACAAATTTGGGAATTACAAATACTATCAAAATACTAAATGCAATAGCTATAGCTGACAACGTAAGCTTTGGGTATCTTGTAGCATGTTTGATTCTATTTCTTGTTTCAAGGTCAGCCTCTAAAATATCAGCGAGCCTTTTCAAAACAATGTCAAGTACCCCGCCCTCTTCACCAACTTTCAGCATATTGATGTAAAGTGAAGAAAAAATGCTTCTGTGTCTTCCAAATGCTGCACTGAAAGAAAGTCCGGCATCTACATCTTCTTTAATCTCCGTCAAAACTTCCAGCAGCTTTTCTGAAAATTTAAGTTTTGTCATTCTGTCAAGAATCTTGATAATAGGTATCCCTGCATCAAAAAATGTTGCAAATTGCCTTGTAAGGATAATCAATTCTTCTAAACTAACTTTGGCATACCTTGACTTAAATTTTTTAAGTAGCTCAGCATATTCATCTATCATACCTAATTGTCTCAAATTGATCAGACTAATACCCTGATCTATATCAAAGAAGGTTAATTCAAATCATTTGCTTCTATTATGCCGGAAATTTTGGTTTTATTTTTTTCACCAATATATTTAAATTTCATGCCTGGGTTATACCTCAAATTTTACAAAATTTAAATGTTTAACTTAGACCACACTCAGAGGTATTTATAATTCTCAGTGCATTTGTTGACCCTACTTTTCCGGCCGGATAACCTATTGTTGCAATAAATGTTTTATTATCACCAAGCTCTTTTGACGCCCTTTTTAAAAAATTCATCAAAAGCTCATCTGAGTTTTTTGTGTCTTCAGTAGTCATAAACGGTCTTACTCCCCATAAAATGCATGTTCTTCTGAGCAATCTTTCATCTGTCATTATTGCATATATATTACATTTCGGCCTTGCGGCAGAGACCCTTCTGGCAGTTGCCCCACTTTTTGTGAAAACAGCAATACCATGGGCATCCATGTCCCGGGCAAGCCTGGCTCCTGCTTCGGCAATAGCCATATCCAGGTCTTTTTTTAACAAATTTTTATTAAAGTTATAAATTGACTCTGCCTCGACAATTATTCTGCTCATTACTTTCACAGCTTCAACAGGATATTTCCCGATTGTGGTTTCATCAGAAAGCATAACGGCATCTGTCCCGTCCAAAACAGCATTTGCCACATCAGAAACTTCAGCCCTTGTAGGCCTCATGTTTTCTACCATCGTAAGCAGCATTTGAGTAGCAGTAATAACAGGTTTGGCTGATTCGTTGGCCTTTTTTATCAACATCTTTTGCAAAACAGGTACCTTCTCCATGTCAATTTCAATCCCCATATCCCCCCTTGCAATCATAATCCCATCTGAGTGTTCAAGAATCTCATCAATATTTTCAATTGCCTCATGTTTTTCAATCTTTGAAAAGACAGGTATATCGCTTCCGTTTAACTTTATAAATTCTTTGGCTCGAATAACATCAAATCTGTTTTTTACAAAGGAAAGCGCTATAAAATCAAAATCATTTTCAATTCCAAATTTTATATCTTCAAAATCTTTTTCGGTAACTGCCGGAATTTTTATTTTTAAATTTGGAAAATTAAGCCCCTTTTTTGAGGAAATAACTCCGCCACTAATAACCTCAGATTTCAGCACATCAGATTTTTTTTCAATAATTTTGAGTTTTATTGTCCCATCAGCAAGATAAATAAAGCTATCACTTTTCAGAGATTCAAATATTTCAGGAAAATTTATATATATTTTTCCTTCCGTACCTATATCGTTTCCAAGCCTTATCTGAAGTATATCACCTTTATGCACATTAAAAGGTTTATCCACCATCCCAATTCTCAACTTCGGGCCTGCAAGGTCCATCAATGCTGCTACCTTTATTCCAAGCTTTTCAGATACTCTTCTAACCCTTTCAAGGCTTTTTTTGTGCTGCTCATAATTACCATGTGAAAAATTAAATCTAAACACATTTACCCCTTCAAGTACAAGCTTCTCCATAACCCCTTCATTATCAATTGAAGGGCCTATTGTAGCAACAATTTTAGTCCTTTTCATAATGCACCTCGTTTTTTTTAATCATAGCATATTAATTAATTTTTTACAAAAAACAGCATGTCATACTATCAACTAATTCTTGCACGTTTCAAATATTTATCTATAATTGTGATTATGCTCAACGCTAATACAATTGTATACAGAATATTTGTAAATATAATAGGAATTGGCTTATCAGGAATGATTTTCAAGCATGTCTTTTTATCTTCTTTTTTTGCATTGATATTAAGCGGAATCGTTTTGTCTTTGCTAAATGTATTTTTAAAACCCATATTATTTTTTGTAACTTTGCCAATTCAAATTATAAGTTTTGGTTTTTTCTATCTTATTTTAAATGCAATAATTCTGAAACTAACTTCTGCATTGATTGACGGCTTTTACATAGATGGATTCTGGCCGGCAATAGGTGCAAGCATAACAATTGGATTTGTTAACATAATATTTGACATACTTGCAGCAAATGATGAGTTGAGATATTTTAGATGGAAATAAAAACAATTTTAGAAGATTTGGAACGTTTTGAAAATCTTATCAAAATTATTAACTTTGAATACCAACAATATTTTATAGGTAACAAAAAAAATCCTCCAGTAGTTTATGAAAGAGAGGCAAACAAAATTATTCACAAGTACAGTCTTAATCAGATAAATAGCAGCACACTGAGATTCAGATTTAACAATCTTGTAGCACGGTTTGTGACATTCAGAGAAAAGTGGAACAGAAAAATGATGGAGATGGAAGGGATTAAATCAGCAAAGCCAAAGCATATTCCAACGGAAAAAATACTTGAAAATAATACATCAAAAGGGTATGAAAGTGAGCTTGAAAAGCTTCCACCAGGGTTTGACAAAAATAAAATTAAAGGATTAATCGAGCAAAAACTTGATGAACTAAAAAATAAAGGGATAAAAGACGTCAAAATAGAGATTGAAATGGTTGACGGAAAACCCAAACTCAGGATGAAAAAAATATGACAGAGAGAAATGAAAGATATTTCAGAATACAGTTTATTGATTCCAAAAAAGAGATAATGACATTCTTTGCAAAATCAGTAAACCCCTCATCTTACATAGGGCTTATTGAAGTATCAAACATTTTATATATGGATTCGGAAATTTTGATAAATCCGGAGGATGAAAAGATAAGAAAAGAGTTTAAAGGGGTAAAAAGAACATTTTTACCGCTTAGTGCAATCATCAGGATTGACGAAATTGAAGAGCCAAAGACTCAGGTTTTAAAGCTCTTCCCTGAGGAAAAATAGCTTCACAGCATGAAAATACTCCAAAAATATATCTTAAAAGAAATAATTCCTGTTTTTCTGATTTCAAATATTTTCATTATTTTTGTTTTACTTTTTGAGAAAATAATTGATCTTGCAGCTCTTTTTTTTGCTAAAGGGGTTGAGTCCTCACTAATATTCAAAACAATTTTATTTTATATCCCTTCTTTTCTTGTTATCTCTATCCCCGTCTCAACACTTATTGCTATAATGACATGTTTTAGCAGGCTATCCTCAGATAGTGAACTTATAGTTATGAAAGCATCGGGAGTTTCAAATTTTTGGTTTGTAAAACTTGCATCCATAACAGGATTTACCTTTTCAATCCTTGCACTGATTGTTTCACTATGGCTTATGCCCCTTGGCAATAAACTCTCAATTGAAAATCTGAAGAATATAGCAAACAATATATCAATCTCTGACATAAATGAAAATGAGCTTTATGAAGATATACCAGGTATTATCCTCCTTGTGGGCAAAAAGAAAGATAAGTTTCGTTTTGAAAATATTTTGATTATCCAAAAGTCTAAAAATATACTTATTACCGCCAGAAAAGGGGAAATTTTCTCAGCAAATGATGGTACTGTATCATTTAATCTGGAAAATGGAGATATTGTCAGAAAAGATGGAGAAAAGTTTGCAAAGATTGAGTTTGGACAATTTTCCATCAACCTTGACACCGGGGTCAATGAAACGATAAAGATTAAAGATGAAAGAATTATGCCTGTATCCTCCCTTTTAGAAAATCTTGACAAAAGCTACATTTATAAGTTTGAACTCTCCAAAAGGTTTGCATTACCATTCTCTTGCATAATAATGTCAGTGTTTGGAATGCTGCTTGGCTCTTTTTTTGCACGAGGTGGGAAGACTCTAAACATTTTTGCAGCAATCGTAGTTGTCTTTACATACAATACTATTTTGTTATTTTCAGAAAATCTTGCAAAATTTACTTCTGCATACTTGTCAGCATGGTATGCAAATATAGTTTTTCTTTTGCTGACAATTATATTTTATAAAAGGTTTAAAGTATGAACCCTTTTTACAAATATGTTTTAAAAAAATTTTTGTATAACCTTTTTGTTGTTTTAACATTCATACTTCTGCTTTACACCTTTTTTAACGTAATACAACATACAAAATATATAGAAAGATACAATGTAAATATTTTTCAAATAATATATTTTGATTTTTTAAAATTGCCCTACTCTCTATATCAAATAATGCCTGTAGTAATAATCCTTGCAACCGTTATCACATTTGTCTTGCTTGTAAGAAGCAACGAATTGACAGGATTTGTAAGTCTCGGTGGCAGGACAGGCAGTATTTCCACTATTGTAGTACTTTTAGGCCTTTTTTTGAGTATATTTACTTTTATTTTGGGTGAATTTATTGCGCCTGAATTCCAGACTCTTAGACAAAAGTACAAAGTTGAAGTGTTTGAAAAGAAAAAATTTATCGATTACTCAAAAATTCAAAATATATGGATTAAAAATGGCAATAAAATCACTTATATTGACATTTTAGACCCGATTAATAAAAATTTTGTCAAGATGCAGGAGTTTTATCTCAATGAAAATAAAGTTATAAAAATGACAGAAATCAACTCAGGAAAAAAAATACAAAACAAATGGCATTTTAAGGATATCATAGAATACGACCTCACAGATATTCCACAAAAAGCAAAACATCAAGATACCCTTATAATATCCAACAAACTGCTTGATGAGCTTTCTCAGTTTAGTATCGATAATCCAAAATTGTTAAACATTGGTGAAATAATAAAATTTATATCAATTTATAGAGCAAAAGGACTAAACACAACTCAATACGAAATAATATTGTTCAATAAAATAGCGCATCCGATTAGTATTATGATTATTATTCTTGCGGTTTTGCCGGTATGTATGTCGTTTTCAAGACAATATTCATACATAAAAATAGTTTCCAAATCACTAATCCTGGGATGTTCTTACTGGATTTTGAACGCGTCCCTAATTTCCATAAGTAAAACAGGCGCATTAAATCCGATAATTGCCAACTTCTTGCCCCTTTTAATTTTTGCAACCATTGGAGTAGTACTTATTTTTAGAAAAGAACGGGGTTTTTAGTTAAGCTTAATTTAATTTAATTTGACTTTACGAAAAAAATTTATTATTCTCTTTCAAAATCTATACGGAGGTTTAATATGCACAAAATTGCAGTTTTGCCCGGAGATGGAATTGGGCCGGAGGTAATGGATATCACATTAAAAGTTTTGGAAAAAGTATCAGATAAATATAATGTAAAATTTCAATTTGATTTTGCTGATGTAGGTGGAATTGCAATAGACAAACACGGTACCCCTCTTCCTGAACATACTCTGACTATTTGTGAAAATTCAGATGCAATCCTTTTTGGCTCAGTAGGTGGACCAAAATGGGAAAATCTTCCTCCGGAAAAACAACCTGAAAGGGGAGCACTTCTGCCACTGAGAAAACATTTTGGACTTTTTGCCAACATAAGACCTGTTAAAGTTTTTGA
>NZ_JBSQOT010000042.1:0-14238 GCF_055117995.1 Deferrivibrio sp.
GGAAGAATTTGAAAAACTTGACGAATTTTTGAGTATTGCAAAAGATGCAATAATATGCTACCTCAGTTGCGGTCTTAAAAAAGCAATGAATAGTTTTAATAATAAAAATATTAAGAAGGAGGAAAACTAATGTTAAACGGTTTGCAGTACCTCGCTCCTGTGGCAGGGGTAATAGGCCTTATCGTGGCCTTACTTATTTATGGTTTTGTTAAAAAACAGCCTGTCGGAAATGAAAAGATGAGAGAAATTTCCGATATGATTCACGATGGTGCAATGGCTTTCTTGTCAAGAGAGTATAAGGTTTTGGTTGTATTTGTTATTGTTGTTTTTGGGTTGATGTTTTTGTCACCTGACTTAGGGTTCAAAACAGCTGTTGCATTTCTTGCCGGTGCAATTTTTTCTGTTCTTGCCGGTTTTTTTGGTATGAAAGCGGCTACAAGAGCAAATGTTAGGACAAGTGAAGCTGCAAGGGCAAAAGGTGTCGCAGCTGCTCTTTTGGTGTCATATAACGGCGGTTCAGTTATGGGGCTTGCAGTCGCTTCATTGGGTTTGTTAGGTGTAGGCGTTTTTTATTTAATATTTGGAACACCTGAATCAGCAAAGTATATAAATGGTTTTGCAATGGGTGCTTCTTCAATTGCACTTTTTGCAAGAATCGGTGGCGGTATTTACACAAAGGCTGCTGATGTTGGTGCTGACCTTGTGGGTAAGGTAGAAGCTGGTATTCCTGAAGATGACCCGAGAAACCCTGGCGTTATCGCTGACAACGTTGGAGATAATGTAGGTGACATCGCAGGTATGGGTGCTGATATTTTTGAATCTTATGTTGGCTCAGTTATTGCAACAATAGCTATTGCTGCAACAGCATCCCCTGACCTGATGAATTTGTTAGGTGGAGATAAATCTGCATTAATGTTTTTACCAATATTTTTGGCAATAGTTGGTTTGGTTGCTTCACTTATTGGTATCTTCTCAATGAATGCTCTTAAAAACATGGACCCGGCTAAGGCTTTAAGGATGACAACTCTTATTGCTGCAGTAATATTTATACTTGGTGCATATGCTGCCATAGCATACTTTGGGATACATACAGGTGTTTTTTGGGCATTATTGTTTGGAACAGTTGCCGGTGTTGCAATCGGTCTTATAACAGAGTACTACACTGCTGCAGCACCTGTTACAAGGATTATGCATGCATCTAAAACAGGTCCTGCTACGAATATTATCCACGGATTTGCAGTAGGTCTTCAGTCTACTGTTTGGCCAATCATATTTATATGTGTAGCTATTTTTGTTGCAAACTGGCAAGCTGGTCTTTACGGTATCGGTATTGCTGCTGTAGGTATGCTTGCAACTGTTGGAGTTACAATGACTGTTGATGCATATGGTCCTGTTGCTGATAATGCAGGTGGTATTTCTGAAATGGCTGAGCTTGGACCAGAAGTAAGAAAGATTACTGATAGTCTTGATGCCATTGGTAACACAACTGCTGCTGAAGGTAAAGGTTTTGCTATTGGTTCAGCTGCACTTACTGCACTTGCTCTCTTTGCTGCATATTCAAGTAGTGCGGGTGTAGATGTAATCAATATTACAGAGCCTACGGTAGTTATCGGTATGTTTATCGGTGGTGTATTACCATTCTTTGTTGCTGCACTTACAATGACTTCGGTTGGTAAGGCTGCTGCACAAATGGTTGAGGAGATTAGACGTCAGTTTAGAGAGATTCCTGGTCTTCTTGAAGGCAAGCCTGGTGTAAAACCGGATCCAAAAACTTGTGTTGATATATCAACCGCTGCTGCATTGAAAGAGATGGTTCTACCCGGTCTTGTTGCAGTTCTATCACCTGTTGTAGTTGGTTTTGGACTTGGTAAGTATGCTCTTGGTGGTATGCTTGCTGGTGCTACTGTTACTGGTGTATTGCTTGCTCTTTTAATGGCCAATGCTGGTGGAGCTTGGGATAATGCTAAAAAAGGTATTGAAAAAGGTGAATTGGAAGGTGAGAAAAAAGGTGGAGAAGCACACGCTGCTGCTGTTATTGGTGATACTGTGGGTGACCCATTTAAAGATACAAGTGGTCCGGCGATGAATATATTAGTAAAGCTTATGAGTATCGTCTCACTGGTTATAGCTCCATTGTTATAAATCTTAAGGGCAGGTTTTACCTGCCCTTTTTTGCATATAATTTAATCGAGGTTTAGTATGGGATTTAATTGTGGTATTGTTGGGTTGCCAAATGTTGGCAAATCAACCCTTTTTAACGCACTCACAAAAGCAAAAGCCGAAAGTGCGAATTATCCGTTTTGTACGATCGATCCTAACATAGGTATAGTTAATGTTCCTGATGAAAGGGTTGATTTTTTGGTTGAGCATATAAAACCAAAAAGTGTAGTTTATACGACAATTGAATTTGTAGATATCGCAGGACTTGTAAAGGGTGCAAGTAAGGGTGAAGGACTTGGCAACAAATTTCTGTCCCATATAAGACAGGTGGATGCTATTGCACACATAGTAAGATGTTTTGAGGATAGCAATATTACACACGTAGATGGAGACGTTAACCCTGAAAGGGATATTGATGTTATTAATACTGAACTGCTGCTTGCTGATATGGAAGTGCTGGAAAGAGCTATAAGCCGAATTTCAAAGGCCGCAAAAAGCGGTGATAAAGAACTCAAGGAAAAACTATCAGTACTTGAAAGAATTTATGCCCAGGCAAGTGAAGGGAATATGTTAAGAAAAATTGTTACAAAGGATGAATATAAATATATTTCAGACCTTTCTTTGATATCTGTAAAACCTGTAATGTACGTTGCGAATGTGGACGAGGGTTCCATTACTGTTGATAATGATTATGTTAAGACTGTAAGAAAAATTGCTGAAAGAGAAAATGCTGCATTTGTAAAAATTTCCGGGAAAATAGAAGCAGAACTTGCTGAATTAAGCAAAGAAGATGCAGAAGAGTTTTTAAATGAATTGGGTGTAGATAAGTCAGGATTAGAATCGCTTATAATTTCAGGTTATGGACTTCTTGACCTAATAACCTTTTTTACCGCTGGAGAAAAGGAAGTTAAAGCCTGGACAATCAAAAATGGAACCACTGCCAAAGAGGCTGCTGGTAAAATCCATTCTGATATAGAGCGAGGCTTTATCAGGGCTGAAGTGGTGGATTTTGATACATTCAGAGAAATAAAATCGATGAACAGAATAAAAGAACTTGGTAAAGTGAGACTTGAAGGCAAAGAATATATTGTTAAAGATGGAGACATAGTATATTTTAGATTCAATGTATAAGATATTTTCTATAATTTTGCTTATTTTGATATTACCTTTTTTTGTATATTCAGACAATGTAACTGGTGACTTTGTGGAGTCCGTTGGCGTTGTAAATAAATATAAAATCAATGTATATCGTGCAGCTAATGAAAAATCAAAAGTTATAAGAATTTTTTATAAAGGTACAAAAGTAGTTGTGATAGGTGAGACTGAAGATAACTGGCTTAAAATTAAGGTGAATAATGTAGTTGAAGGCTATGTAAAAAAAGATGATTTGTACTTTAAAAATACATTAAAAAAGGAAGCTGTAAAAAATTCATATATTTACAATAAAGTAAGTCTTGAAATTAAATCCCTGATTGAGCGATTTAATATAAATTTTAGCGAGTCAATGTATTTTCAACAGGAAGGGGTTGTGCCTCAGTTTGAATTTGTGGATATGTTTTTCAGAGATAACGTTTTGAATCTTGAACTTTTATACACAGCAAAAACCAAATTTGAAGACCAGAAGACTTCAGGTATTGAAAACCCTTTTGAAAATGAAATCGCAGGTTTTATTGAATTGTTGTTTTTTAAAATGATGATTTACAAGGCTGAGCTTTACAGAATAAACTTATATAAGTATAATTATGATGATAAAAGCGGAAAAAGAGTGCTGCATGCAATGTTTGAATACAGATTTGATGATGAGCAGTTTAAGTATATAAAAAACAGAAAAGGGGGGATATGGCAATTTGTAAGAACCAGTTCCCCTTTAGAAGAGATGTTTAAATACTATCCATAGGGTGAGATTATGGAATTTACGCATTTTGATGAGCATGGCAAAAGCAAAATGGTAGACGTTACCGAAAAAGAGATAACGTTCAGGGAAGCAACAGCAACCGGCTACATATATATGAGCAAAGATACCCTTGATAAAATACTGGATAACAAAATCTTTAAAGGGAACGTTTTTGAAGTTGCAAGAGTTGCAGGAATAATGGGAGTCAAGCAAACTTCAAGTCTTATCCCTATGTGCCATCCTCTTAATATAACCTCTGTAAACATTGATTTTGAGCCGGACAGAGTTAAAAACTGCATTAAAATCACTGCTACCGTAAAGCTGAGCGGAAAAACTGGAGTTGAAATGGAAGCTCTTACAGGGGTAAGTGTTGCGGCTCTTACAATTTATGATATGTGCAAAGCTGTTGATAAATATATGATAATTAAGGATATTATGCTTGTTGAAAAGAAAGGTGGCAAATCCGGGCACTTTATAAGGAGTGAAAATGATTAGTGTAAGTCTTGCACAGATAAAGACTTCTCTTGGTAATATAAAAGAAAATGCATACAAGCATTTTGAACTTATCGAAAAAGCAATAGAAGATAAGTATGACTTGATAGTATTTCCGGAATTGTCCCTAACAGGATATAATCTAAGGGACCTTGTTTATAATGTTTCGTTGAATCAGGAATCTGATATCATTAAAAAAATCAAAGATTATTCAAAATATATTTCGATTGTTACTGGTTTTGTTTATGAAGATAAAAGGCACCTTTTTTACAATGCCAGCGGATATTTTGAGGGTGGAGAAATTTTACACATTCACAAAAAGGTTTTTTTACCCAACTATACTATGTTTGAAGAATCAAGATATTTTGCAAAAGGGGACAGTTTTACGGCTTTTGACACGAAATATTTCAGGTGCGGGATTTTGATATGTGAGGATGCGCTTCATATTTCATCGATTCTGAGTCTGACCAGGCAGGATGTAGATACGGTTATCGTAGTGTCAAACAGTCCGGCAAGAGGGATATTTGAAGATAGTTTTTATCCTGAGGAGCTCTGGTACAATACATTGAAATTTGCAGCCACAAATCTTACCGTTAATGTTATTTTTGTAAATAGAGTGGGGGTTGAAGAAGGGATAACCTTCTGGGGTGGTTCGACTGTGTTTTCCCCATTTGGGAAAAGTATTTTAAAATTACCTCTCTTAAAAGAGGAAGTCAAAGGTGTAAAGATAGATTTGAAGGAACTTAGAAGATCCAGAATTCACTCACCTTTTTTGAAGGGCGAAGATTTTGCCATGATAAAAAAACTTGTGAGAAACTGTGGAGATGTAGATGAATATTGATACAAAGATTGTTACAGAAATTCTTTGTAACTTCATAAAAGAAGAAACAGAAAAAATCGGTGTGAAAAATGTAGTGGTTGGTTTAAGTGGGGGTATTGACTCGGCGTTGTCGGCTACTTTGGCAGTAAAGGCACTTGGCAAAGATAGGGTTTTTTTGTATTACCTTCCATACAGGACAAGCAGTATGCAAAGTAAAATTGACGCAATGAATGTCGCTGACTTTTTGGGTGTTGATCTTACCGAGGTAGACATTACAAAGTTTGTTGAGCCTTATTTTGCTGTTAATCCTGAAATCAGCAAACTAAGAAAAGGTAATGTAATGGCAAGGATGAGAATGATTGTATTGTTTGATAAATCAGCAGAAGTGGGTGGAATAGTCCTTGGAACAAGTAATAAAACAGAGCTTTTGCTTGGTTATGGCACCTGGTATGGGGACCTTGCATCAGCTATAAATCCAATAGGTGACCTTTACAAGACACAGGTGTGGAAGCTTTCTGAGTATCTGCAGATACCAAGACAGGTTATTGAAAAAAAACCCACTGCAGACCTCTGGGAGGGTCAAACGGATGAAAGTGAGCTTGGTTTCAGTTATCAGGATGTTGACAGGCTTCTGTATAAAATGGTGGATGAAAGGTATTCTTTTGAAGAACTGGTAAATGATGGATTTGACAAGGAGTTTATCGAAAATATTTCTGAAAGGATAAGGAAAAACCAGTTTAAAAGGCAACTTCCGGTAATTGCAAAAATAAGCCTCAGAACGATTGAAAAGGATTTCAGATACAGTAGGGACTGGGGATATTAGAGACAAAAATATATTGATCGGGGTAAAATATGAACAATAAAATTTTAAAAGAAGCATTAACATTTGACGATGTTCTTCTCGTGCCAAGAAAAAGTGAGGTATTGCCCGGTGATGTGTCCACTCAGACAAAACTTACAAATAAAATTTTACTGAATATTCCCCTTGTAAGTGCAGCTATGGATACTGTAACAGAGGCAAAGCTTGCGATTGCAATTGCTCAGGAAGGTGGTCTTGGATTTATTCATAAAAATATGAGCATTGAAGAGCAGGCCGAAGAGGTTGACAAAGTGAAAAGGTCTGAAAGTGGAATGATTGTTGATCCCATTACCATTGATCATGATAAAAATGTCGAAGATGCTCTTGCTATAATGGCTAAATATAAAATTTCAGGTATCCCGGTGACAAAAGACGGCAAACTTTATGGAATTTTGACCAACAGAGATTTGAGGTTTGTAAAAAATATTACAGACCCAATTGATAAATATATGACTAAAGAGAATCTAGTAACAGTACCGGTTGGCACTTCACTTGAAGAGGCAAAGGAACATCTTCAGGAACACAGAATAGAAAAACTTCTTGTGGTAGATGATGAATTTAATCTCAAAGGCCTTATCACCATTAAGGATATAAATAAAAAACTGAAATACCCCAATGCCACTAAAGACCAATATGGAAGACTGATGGTTGGTGCTGCTGTCGGTGTTACTCCTGATACCGTTGACAGGGTAGCTGCCCTTGTGGAGCACGGAGTGGATGTAGTAGTCGTTGATACAGCGCACGGACATTCCAAAAAAGTGATAGATATGGTGAAAACTTTAAAGAGCAGATACCCGGAGTTGCAGCTTGTAGCAGGGAATGTCGCTACAGCTGAGGCAGTTGAAGATCTTGCAAAAGCAGGTGTTGATTGTGTTAAGGTAGGTATTGGGCCTGGCTCAATTTGTACTACCCGTGTTGTTGCCGGGGTAGGTGTACCGCAGATTACAGCAATTATGGATTGTGCAGAAATGGCAAGAAGATACAACATCCCTATCATTGCTGATGGAGGGATCAAATATTCCGGAGATATAGTAAAGGCGATAGCAGCTGGTGCAAATGTTGTGATGATAGGTTCACTGTTTGCCGGTACCACAGAATCTCCCGGCGAGATTGAGCTTTATCAGGGGAGAAGTTATAAAGTTTACCGAGGTATGGGAAGTGTAGGGGCAATGAAAAAAGGGAGTAAGGATAGGTATTTTCAAGATAAAGCTGATACCGAGAGCAAATTTGTGCCGGAAGGGATTGAAGGCAGGGTTCATTATAAAGGGGACTTAAGCCAGACTATTTATCAACTTGTGGGTGGACTTCGTTCAGGTATGGGCTACTTGGGATGCAAATCAATTGATGAAGTAATAAAAGAGGCTAAATTTGTAAGAATTTCAAATGCAGGACTTAGAGAAAGTCATGTTCATGACGTTATTATTACAAAAGAAGCGCCTAACTATTGGATAAATACTTAAATTTAAGGGGTGAGTCGTGGATATACATTCTGAAAAGATTTTGATTCTGGATTTTGGCTCGCAGTATACCCAGCTTATTGCAAGAAGGGTCAGGGAGCATAAAGTATATTGTGAAATATATCCTTGCAATGCTGACTTTACAAAAATAAAAGATTTTGGTGCAAAGGGGATTATTCTTTCAGGTGGGCCTTCAAGCGTTTACGACGAAAACTCCCCTGATGTGGATAAAAGGATATTCGAACTTGGCGTCCCCATACTTGGAATTTGTTATGGGATGCAGCTGATATGTAAACACTTTGGTGGAGTAGTTGCAAGGGCAAATGCAAGAGAGTATGGCAGAAGCATATTGAATATAGCTAATACGGAAGATATTTTTAAAGATGTGGCAGAAGATGGTAAGCTAACAGTGTGGATGAGTCATGGCGACAGGCTTGAGAAGCGGCCTGATGGGTTTGAGATAATTGGTTATACTGAAAATGCTCCGGTTGCTGCCATGCGCCATAAATCAAGAGCGATTTATGCTATTCAGTTTCACCCTGAAGTGGCCCACACGGTAAATGGCTCAAAGATTATAAAAAACTTTATTGTTGATGTTTGTGGATGTCTGCAGGTGTGGACTCCTGGCAACTTTATTCATGCTGAAATAGAAAGAGTAAGAGAAAGAGTTGGAGATAAAAAGGTTTTGTGTGCCCTTAGTGGTGGTGTGGACTCTTCAGTTGTTGCAGTTTTACTTCATCAGGCAATTGGAGAAAATCTTACGTGTATCTTTGTTAACAATGGACTGTTAAGGCTTAATGAGGCTGAGCAGGTAATAGACACATTTAAAAATCACTTCAAAATTAATCTTGTTTATGTTGATGCAGAAGAAAAGTTTCTTGAAGTTTTAAAAGGGGTTAGCGACCCTGAGACCAAGCGCAAAAAAATAGGTAATTTGTTTATACAGGTATTTGAAGAAGAGACCAAGAAGTTAGGAGATTTTGACTTTTTGGCTCAAGGGACACTATATCCTGATGTAATAGAGTCAGTATCATTTAAAGGGCCATCAGCTACTATTAAAACTCATCATAACGTGGGTGGCTTGCCTGAGGATATGAAGTTTGAACTGATTGAACCATTGAGAGAACTTTTTAAAGATGAAGTAAGACAGGTTGGCTTGCAGCTTGGCTTGCCTCAGGAAATTATAGGCAGACATCCATTCCCGGGGCCAGGTCTTGCAATAAGAGTTCTTGGGGAGGTGACAAAAGATAGGCTTGATATTTTGAGATTGGCAGATGCAATATTTATAGAAGAGATAAAAAAGGCTGGACTCTACAATGAAATATGGCAGGCTTTTACCGTTTTATTACCTGTAAGGTCAGTCGGAGTTATGGGGGACGAAAGGACTTACGAGCATGTAGCAGCATTAAGGGCTGTTACAAGTCTTGATGGTATGACTGCAGACTGGGCTCATATCCCTTATGAAGTTTTGGCAAAAGTCTCAAACAGGATAATAAATGAGGTTAAGGGGATAAATCGTGTTACATACGATATAAGTTCTAAGCCACCTGCAACAATTGAGTGGGAATAGATGAAGCTATCTAATTTTATTGCTTTAAGATATATAAAAAGCAGAAAAGAAACCCGAGTATTGTCTTTTATCTCGGCAATATCAATTATTGGTATTGTTTTGGGAGTTGCCACTTTAATAGTGGTAATAAATGTAATGATTGGATTTGAAAATAACTTAAGAGATAAGATATTGGGAGCTAATTCGCATATTATTGTTAATAGAATTGACTCTTCTCCGATATCCAATTGGCAGGAAATAGAATCACAAATTAAGACAGTGGAAGGTGTTAAAGGGGTTTCACCATTTTTGCTAAATCAGGTCTTACTTACAAGTGAAAGAAGCGTCAGTGGTGTTATTGTAAGGGGAATCGTGCCTGAAACTGAAATCAATGTTACAAATATTGAGAAATATATGAAAGAAGGGGATTTAAAGTCTCTTGACGGTGAAGATTTTAATATTGTAATTGGAAAAGACTTGGCAAACAGTTTGGCTCTTACCGTTGGGGATGAGATAGTTATGGTTTCCCCTTTTGGCAAAAAAGGGCCTCTTGGCTTTACCCCCAGGATGAAACGCTTTAAAATAACGGGTATATTTGATACTGGAATGTATGAATATAACAACACATTGACACTTATCCCTCTTAAAGCTGCACAAAAATTCTTCGAGCTTGATGATATAGTGACAGGTTTTAGTGTAAGTGTTTTTGATGTAAATAAGGCAGGAGAAATTTCTCACGCTATCAGAAAAAAACTTGGATTCCCATTGTGGTCAAGAGATTGGTTTAGTATGAATCAAAATCTATTTTCTGCTCTAAAGCTAGAGAAAGCTGCAATGTTTATCATCCTAACTCTTATTACTGTAGTTGCTTCGTTTAATATAATGAGTTTGATTACAATGACGGTTAAGGACAAGAAGAGGGATATCGCAATCCTCAGAGCTATGGGAGCAAGCAGTAAATTTATAAGAAATATTTTTATAAGGCAGGGGCTGATAATAGGTTTAATAGGTATAGCTGTAGGAAATATTATAGGATATGCTATTTGCTATGTGCTTGAAAACTATAAAATAATCTCTTTGCCTGAAGATGTATATTTTATGGACAGGATTCCTGTAAAAATTGTCCCTGAAGTGTTTATTTTGGTGAGTATCTCAGCAATTGTGATTACTTTTATATCATCTATAATCCCGAGCATTCACGCTTCCAAATTAGACCCGATTGAGGCATTGAGAAATGAATAGTCTTATACTTGAAGCCAAAAATATATATAAAAGTTTTAAAAAGGCTACTCATGTCGTAAATGTCCTTGTTAACATGAGTTTGCAGATAAATAAGGGTGATTTTACTGCCGTAGTTGGCCCCTCCGGCTCTGGAAAATCAACACTGCTTCATATTTTAGGTGGGCTAGATAAGCCTGACTCGGGGGAAGTCCTATTTGAAGGTAAGAATATTTTTTCTTCAAACGGGTTTATAGATAAGTTTAGAAATGAGAATGTGGGCTTTATTTTTCAGTTTCATTATCTTTTAAATGATTTTAATGCGCTTGAAAATGTAATGTTTCCTGCCTTAATAAAGGATGGGAATAAAAATAGGGCTAAAATGAGTGCAGAATATCTTCTTGAAAAAGTTGGTTTGAAAGATAGAATGAATCACTACCCTTCCGAGCTTTCCGGTGGTGAACAGCAGAGGGTTGCTATTGCAAGAGCACTTATTAACGAGCCTCATATACTTTTGGCTGATGAGCCTACAGGTAATCTTGACAGGGCAAACAGTGACAGCATATTTGAAATATTTCAAAAACTAAACGAAGATGGGCTTACCATACTAGTAGTAACCCATGACAGTTACCTGGCAGGTATGACAAAAAACAAATTTAACTTATCAAAAGACTAATGAATGTATTATACGTACTTGACCTTTTAGGGACATTTGCTTTTGCTATGAGTGGTGCCATAGCCGGTGTCAGGAAAAATCTTGACCTTTACGGTGTTACTGTTTTAGGTGTAGTTACTGCCGTAGGTGGTGGTACAATTAGAGATGTGCTTGTGGGCAGAATCCCTCCTTTTATCTTCCAAAACACTACATATCTTTTTATATCTATTTTGGCCTCAGTAATCACATTTTATTTTAGCTCTTTTGTGGAAAAAAAGTTTAAGACGCTTCTTATAATGGATGCAATAGGGCTTGGAGTATTTACCGTGATTGGGATTTCAGTGGGTATTAGTTATCATATAGGATATTTTGGTGCGATAATTATGGGGGTTATGACAGGCACTGTGGGTGGAATGGTAAGAGATATTCTGCAAGGCGAGGTCCCTTTGGTATTACAAAAAGAGATTTATGCATCTGCTTGCATTGTAGGAGGTCTAATATTTGCTTTTTTTGATCGGCTAAATTTAAATAAGACTCTTAATGTAGTTATTTGCATCGCAATAGTAATAACTATAAGGCTTATCGCAATTTATAAAAACTGGCATCTTCCAAAGCCTTCAAAACAAAAGGGGTAAAAATGAAGATTGGGATAATAGGGGGAAGCGGACTTTATTCTATCAACGGTTTTGAGTTTATAGAAGATATTGAAGTCAGCTCTGCTTTTGGCAAACCTTCATCACCTTACAAACTTTTTAGAAAAGGGGGAGTTGAATTTTATTTTTTATCAAGGCACGGAGCAAATCACACCCTTGCCCCACACAAAGTAAATTACAGAGCAAATATTGACGGATTCAAACAAATTGGGGTCAGCCAAATACTTTCTTTTAATGCTGTCGGTGGGATTGCAAGTGATTTAAAGCCTTCGGATATTGTTATTCCTGATAATGCTATCGATATGACATGTGGCAGAGCAAATACGTTTTACGAAGAAAATGATATAGTTCATATAGATTTAACATACCCTTTCTGCGAAACGATCAGAGATAAGCTAATCACTCTGTCAAAAGATTTTTCTTTTGGCATCAAAAATAAGGGTGTTTATGTATGTACTAACGGGCCAAGGCTTGAAACGGCTGCCGAAATTAAAATGTATAAGACTCTCGGTGCCGATATAGTCGGTATGACCCTTTTTCCTGAGGTAACGCTGGCAAGGGAAGCTGAGATTTGTTATGCAAATGTGAGTATTGTGACTAATTTTGCTGCTGGTATTTCGAAAAATAAACTGACAACCTCAGAAGTAATAGAAACAATAAAGAAGAGTGAAGAAAAATTGAAAGAAATTTTAGAGTTGTATAGTAAAAATATTCCGAATACGGATGAATGCAAATGCACAAAAGCTCTTGAAGATGCGGGGATTACCAAAAAATGAGAATAATTAAAAATGAGCCGTTGTCAAAACACACAAGCTATATGACCGGTGGGAGTGCAAAACTTTTTTTAGAACCTTATACAACTCAAGATTTGAGAGAATCCTTAATTTACTTGAAAAATGAAAAATTTTTTATCCTTGGCAAAGGGAGTAATGTGCTATTTTCTGATAATTTCTTTGACGGGGTAGTGCTTAGTTTGAAAAATCTTAACAGGTATGCTTTGATAGATGGTAGTATGCTTGTCAGTGGAGCAGGTTGCCTGCTTGATGATATTGTAAAATTTTCTATTTCAAATAATTTGGGTGGTATAGAAGACTTATCAGGTATCCCCGGCAGTGTGGGTGGAGCTGTTTTTATGAATGCAGGGGCATTTGACACTGAGATAAAGGATGTCGTTGATTATGTAAAAACCATTGATATGTCCGGTAAAGTTACTCTACTGAAAAAGAACGAAATAAATTTTACTTACAGAAGCTCAGGTTTAGATAAAAAAATAGTTGTTGAAGCGGGCTTTTTTTTGAGAAAAGGAGCAAATATGTACAGAAGGGAGGAAATCCTTTCTAAAAGGTGGTCAAAACAGCCCATCGATTATCCCAGTTGCGGCTCTGTTTTTAAAAGACCTAAAGGTAATTTCGCCGGGACTTTGATTGAAGGTTGTGGTTTGAAAGGGTATAGGGTGGGTAATGCTAAAGTTTCTGAAAAACATGCAAACTTTATTATTAATCTTGGTGGAGCAACAAGCTTAGACATATACAATATTATCCAACATGTTAAGGATAAGGTTTATAATGAGACAGGGATAATGTTGGAAGAGGAAGTCAAACTGGTTAATTTTGATGTTTAAACAGTGTAAAAAAAACGAAAAAAAATGTTGACACTTTTAGTCAATGTTGCTATATATCTCTCCTGCTTAAGTTCCCCGGTAGCTCAATCGGCAGAGCGGGTGGCTGTTAACCACTAGGTTGGCGGTTCGAGTCCGTCCCGGGGAGCCAAAATTCTATCCGCTGAAATCAGCGGTTCTTATTTAACGCAATACCCTGTGGGTTGATCCCCACGGGGTATTGTCGTTTCTGCCCTGTCTTCGCCGACTTACGCCGACGGGCACATCCTTCCCGATTCTCCGTTTCGATGCTCTCCGCCCGGGGTTGCGATGCAACCATGGGGGTTCAGCCGCGGTTTTCGCAAATGTCCTTTCCTGATTCTCCCATTCTCCGCTTTTTGAATCCGGCTATTTAACAGCCCGGTTCCCCACAGAGCCTGCGCCGACATCAAACTCGATCCTCCGGTAGGTATCAGCCGGAAGCCGGACCAAGGGGTTCGGCGGCAAGTTGATCACCAGACAGCGGATGCGGCCGTGAGAACGGAGACCGTTGTGGGTGCCGGCGACATCGCTCTCGAGCGATATCGGACGGGCTCCAACGGTTCCTGACCAAGGTCGTTCATCCCGCGGCATCCACAACGGTCCTTCCAGCGGCCTTCCGCGAAGGAGGACCGGATGCAGGCTGAAACCAACATCCCCGACACGATTGAAGCGGTGACCGCCGAAGTCGTCTCAATCCTGGCCCAGGGCTACATGCGCTACCGGAAAGGCCGAAGACTTCCCTCTGATTCCCAAGATTCGGAGGGGAATGTGGCGCAAGTCCACGAATCTGAGGCGTTTACGGAGAAACGCCTTGATGTTTCGGGCCACCGAAGCCTTCATTC
>NZ_JBSQOT010000043.1:0-12541 GCF_055117995.1 Deferrivibrio sp.
CAGCAAAAAAAATTAAGGTACTCAGATATTCTTGAGGAGGCATTTAATGGATAAAAATATTTCAAGGGGGATGGGTGACACAATTAAGTTGACACTACCGAAAAGTTTCCTTTTTTGGTGAAAAATTCACCAAAATAACTTTTAAAAAATGAAAAATTTTACTCACACTAATGGGAACTAAATAGGCACTACTTTTGTCAAATGGTGAAAATTTTCGCCAACTCCTCCGATAGCCTACTCATTATTTATCAATAGGTTATAGACATTTTTAGGTGTAAAAAGACTAGTTGCATAACTTCACACTCCCGCCAATTATTTTTATTTATCAAAATGTTAACTCTTATAGATTTTCTATTTCCCTCTGTTTTGCAAAATAGTAAGGTCTCTCCGAAACATGTGTATAAAAAAGTAAGCAAGTTTTTCTATTATCATTGACAAAAAATTGAATCAAATGTTAAAATGACATATTACTAATTGTTTTGGGGGAGTTTTGAGTAACTTTATAACTAATCAGCCGGAAAAAATTCTTAAGAGCAGGCTAAATACTCTTATAAGCGTAAGTAATGAATTAAAATTTCTTGTTGGCTTCTTTTACTTCTCTGGTGTTCAAGAGCTTTACGAATCTTTGAAAAGAAATGACAACTTTACTTTAAAAATACTTGTCGGGCTTGGTGTAGATCAACTCAATGGTCAAATATTTGAAAATACTTATGAAAATCTTACAAGCGATCATGAGATTGTGGAATTGTATTTAAAAAGTGTCAAGCAAGCCATTAATACAGATGAATTTGACAGCAAAGTGTTTAATGAACAAGTTGATTTTTTCATCAATTTGATTATTCAAAATCGCATAATAATTAGAAAAACAAGTTTTCCAAATCATGCAAAGCTTTATTTATTTAAGCTCAACGACACACAGGTGGGCAGAAAAAATATTTTTATAACAGGAAGTAGTAACCTTACAAAAGCGGGTGTGCTATCTCAAGATGAATTTAATGTAGAAATATCTGATTATGGATTTGAGGAAGCAGAAAAATATTTTGACAATTTGTGGGAAACCAGTATCCCTTTGACGGAAGACGCCATTTTAAAAGATACTCTGATAAATATAATTTATGAATCGACTCACTTGAAAAAAGTTACCCCATTTGAAGCCTATTGTTTTACATTAAAGTCATATTTGGATGAATTTGAAAATAAAATCGAGTTACCCATTGATATAATTCTTGAAAAAAGTGGCTATAAGAGTTTTTCTTACCAAATAGATGCAGTAAAACAAGCCCTATCTGTAATAGAAAAACATCGAGGCGTTATTATTGCAGATGTAGTTGGCCTTGGTAAAACAGTTATAGCAAGTGCCATAGCAAAATCATTAAATAAAAGGGGAATAGTTATTGCTCCGCCTGGACTTGTTGGTGATGAAAATAATAAATCAGGTTGGCGGAAATATTTAGAAGATTTTGAACTATATGACTGGAGTGTAAGGTCTTTAGGTAAGCTGGAAGAGACTTTGGAGTTTGTGAAAGAGAGAGGCGATATAGAAGTAGTCATTGTTGATGAGGTCCATAGGTTTAGAAATCAAGATACAAAAGATTACGATCTATTACAAAATATATGCAGAGGCAAAATAGTAATTTTGCTAACAGCAACGCCATTTAACAACAAGCCATCGGACATATTTGCTCTGATAAAGCTTTTTATTACCCCAAAAAAATCATCCATAACAATTGAAAATAATATCGACTCTATTTTTAGGGTACTTGAAAATACTTTTAAAGATCTAACCTACATAAAAAGGTATTTTAATCATCCTGATATTAAAAAACAGGAAAATGCCTTAAAAAAATATAAAAGAATATACAATTCCGACATCATAGACTTAAACACAGTCAACAATGACATTAAAAGTATATCCAAAAATATTAAAACTATCCTTGAGCCAATAATCATCAGAAGAAATAGGATAGATTTGAAAAGAAATGAAAAATATAAAAAGGAGATAAAAACTCTTTCGGAAGTAAAAGACCCGATAGAATGGTATTTTGAATTGAATGATGAGCAAAACGATTTTTATGACAAAATCATAACAGAATACTTTGCCGACGCAGAGCTAAACGGTAAATTCAGAGGTGCAATATACAGGCCTTATGAATATGAAGAAGGTCTGATAGAGACTGAACATCTTGACGGCACAAAAATTGAGAAACTTCTTGACTTTCAACAACAGAGAAACCTTTTTGATTTTATGAGAAGACTTGTGGTAAGAAGATTTGAAAGCTCTTTTGGAGCTTTTAAAAAAACCGTAGAAAATTTTAAAAGGGTTCACGAAATAGTCTTAGAGTTTGTAAATAAAACAGGGAAATACATTCTTGATAGAGATTTAATAGAAAAAATATATGAAATGGATAGCGATGAGATTGAAGCTCATCTTGTAGAATACAAAAATAATATATTAAATGGTGTTTACCCTAAAAAACATAAAATTTATGAAGTGAGTAAGTTTAAAAATAAAAATTTCTTAAAGCATATATCAGAAGACATAATGCTTTTTGAGTCTGTCCTTGAAGATATTGAAGCACTTAAGCTTGTTCATAGTGACCCTAAAACAAAATGCATAATTGATAATATAAAGATTTCCTTGGAAAAGGAGCCAAAGAGAAAAATAATAATCTTTTCCGAGTTTGTAGATACTGTAAAATATCTTGAACCTGTTTTTTCCAATACATTTAACAACAAAGTGTTAGTAGTGGCCGGTAATATTTCTAATAATAAGATTGATGAAATTTACCAAAATTTTGACGCCAGCTATAAAACACAAAAAGATGACTATCTTATCCTTCTTTGTACTGACAAAATTTCAGAAGGTTTTAACTTAAATAGAGCCGGTATGGTCATAAATTATGACATACCTTGGAACCCGGTTAGGGTAATACAAAGGCTTGGCCGAATCAATAGGATTGGCAAAAAAGTATTTGAAAGCCTTTATATCGTAAACTTTTTCCCCACAAAAAAAGGTGGAGATATCGTTCAATCAAGAGAGATTGCGCAAAACAAAATGTTTATGATACATAATACCTTGGGAGAAGATGCCAAAATATTTGATGAAAGCGAAGAGGTATCTCCATCGATGCTTTTTGATAAAGTCATGGCAAATCCTGAAGCTATGGAAGAAGAAAGCTTTTACACAAAAGTTTATAATAAATTTTCAGAAATCAAAAAGCTTTATCCGGAAGTCGTAGAAAAAGTAAAGACTTTCCCCACAAGGGTAAAAACAGCAAAACAGTTCACGGAAGACAATTTAATAGTATTTATGCGCAAAAATGCCCTTTATGCCATGGTGTATGATTACACAAACAGCGAGTTAAAAATTACTTCGTTTGAGGATGTATTCGACAAGGTGGAAGTTGACTACGATGAAAAACGTCTTGAACTTAGTGATAAATTTTGGGATGCATATGATAGTATCAGAAATTACAAAGAGAAAAATATAATGGGCACATCTGCCCAAAGTATAGAAAAAAAAGCATATAATGTTATAAATTATGCACTTAAAACAAAAAATGAAATGTTTCGCCCCCTAAAAAAGTTTTTGAGCACACTTAAAAATGACCTTACAAACTATGGGACATTATCTGATTATACCCTTAGACGAATTGCTAATCTTGAGAATAAAAAAGATGATGTTATTGCAAATGAGCTCGAAGTTTTAAAAAATGAGCTTGGGGAAGACTATCTTTCAGAAGAATCTAAAAAATCTCACTCTTTAAAAAAAGAGATTATTATAGCAATAGAAAATATAGCTCCGCCAATTACTTAAGCTTAAGAGGTAGTTATGAATGAAAAAGAGTTGTTAAAAGAGATCATAGGAAATTTTAATATAGAAAAATGGAATGCTTTTTTTAGCAGAAAAAATAGAAAATTTAAAAAAGAAACAGACTTCCCGGAGCTTACAAATTACGGTTTTTCATCTTTTACCAATGGCTTAAAACACGGCATCATCCCCATTGAAGACGATGAGCTTTTAATCTCTTCTTTTAAAGTTACAAAAAGCCTTACCGAGCGATCCGGCAAAAAAGAGCAATATGAGCTTGCCAAAAAAATACTCAAAGAAGACTTAACATTTTCAGGCGGAATATTTATTTTCTATGATGAAAATGGTAATTTTAGATTTTCACTTATCACCAAAATATACGAAAGGACATCAAAAGGTATCAAACAAAGCTTTACCAGCTTTAAGCGATATACCTATTTTGTGTCAAAAGAGTTAACCAATAAAACATTTATCGAACAGATTTCAAGCGCCGACTTTACAAGCTTAGAAAAAATCATTTCTGCTTTCAGTGTAAAAAAAGTTACAGAAGAATTTTACAAAGAACTTTCCAATTGGTACCATTATAGTTTGGATAAAATTAAATTTCCTGCCGATTTGGAAGAGATGAAAAATGATGACAAAAGAAATGCCGTCAATCTTATAAGGCTCATTACCAGAATTATCTTCATATGGTTTTTAAAAGAAAAAGATCTCATCCCTAAAGTAATCTTTGATAAAGACTTTGTGGCAAATATATTAAAAGATTTTAACAAAGATCATAACAGCCATTATTACTACAACGCCATCCTTCAAAATCTATTTTTTGGCACACTAAACAGACCGATGAATGACAGAAAATTTGCCAAAAAAGGGGATTTTCAGGTAAATAAAAATGAATTTGATGTTAAAAACTTATATCGCAACAGTGATTTTCTTACTATAACCGAAGAAGAGTTTATAAGTCTATTCCAAAAAGTCCCTTTTTTAAATGGAGGACTTTTTGAATGCCTTGATAAAGGGAGTATTTATGTAGACGGATTTTCAAGGAGAGAAAACAAGATTGCCATTGTCCCCGACTATCTGTTCTTTTCTGACGAAATGGAAGTCGACTTAAAAAGATACGGATTTAAGCAAAAGGAAATTTTCAAAGGGCTTATAAATATCTTGCAAGAATATAACTTTACAGTCGATGAAAACTCTCCGGTAGATGAAGAGATAGCTCTTGACCCTGAGCTCTTGGGAATGGTTTTTGAAAATCTACTTGCCTCTTACAACCCTGAGACTCAAGAGACAGCTCGCAAATCTTCGGGCAGCTACTATACGCCGAGAGAAATTGTAAATTATATGGTGGATGAGAGCTTAATAGCTTTTTTGAAAAACTATATAGATGAGCTTGATGAGGATACTATTAGAGACATTGTAAATTATAATGAAAAAAAGATACCTATTAATAATGATGTAAAAAATAAGATTGTTCGCTGCATTGCTGATTTAAAGGTGCTTGACCCAGCGTGCGGCTCAGGTGCATTTCCAATGGGGATGCTTCACAAGTTAGTTTATATTCTCCAAAAGGTAGATGCCGATAATAAAATTTGGCAAGATATTCAGATAGAAAAAGCTATACTTGAGTCTGAAAAAGTATTTGCAGATACAAAGGATAAGACGGAAAGAGAAGAAATATTAAAGCAGATAAACGAAGCATTTGATGAGAGTATCAATCACCCGGACTATGCCAGAAAACTCTTTATAATAGAAAATTGCATTTATGGTGTGGATATTCAGCCAATTGCAATACAAATAAGCAAACTCAGATTTTTTATCTCCCTTGTAATAGATCAAAAAGTAGATGATGAAAAGGATAATAGAGGGATACTGTCACTGCCAAACCTTGAGACAAAATTTGTAGCTGCAAATAGCTTGATCGCTCTGCTAAAACCTATGCTTACAGTGGCTGAACTTTTATCCGAAAATTACCAAGAGATAGAAAAAATAAAAGAAAAGCTTGCTGGTTTGAGGCACAGGCACTTTTCAGTAAAAACAAGAGCTCAGAAAAAGAAACTATATGATGAATACTCTATTTTGAGGAATAGGTTAGAAAAGCTGCTTGAATCAAGTGATTTTGAGCATGAGGTGGCTCATAAGATAGCTCAATTTGATATATTTGACCAAAATAAAGTCACAGATTGGTTTGACCCTGAATGGATGTTTGGCGTTAACAGTGGCTTTGATATTGTGATTGGAAATCCGCCGTATGGGATAAAAGTTAAACCTGCCATAGTTAAAAGCTATAAGTTTTTTGATAGGCAAAAAAACTCCGCTTCTTTTTTTATGGAGTTTGCAGCTAGAGTAGTTAAAAATCGAGGAGTTATATCTTATATTGTACCAAAATCATTAACTTTTTCTGAAGGCTGGTACAAAACAAGATATTTAATTCTAAATTTAAATATGCTAAATATTGTCATCGACGTAAGTAAGGCATTTAAAAATGTCAAACTTGAGCAAGTTATTGTCGTTTACCAAAAAGAAAGTGCTAGTACTGAATATAAATTTTCAACTGGCGAAAGCTGGAATTCAAGAATAAACATGATAGGTAGCTCTACAAAATCTTTGGCGGAAAAATTAAATATTATTCCTATTTACATAAATAATAAAAAAAATGAACTATTAAATAAGTTACTAAACAATTCTGTTTTGATGGGAGATATTACTATAACTTATAGAGGACTTCCTTACCAAAAAAAAATCACTCCTGCTGGAAATATCCCTATACTAAGAGGAAAAAATATAAAAAAGTATGTTCTTCATGGAAAAATAGAAAAGGCTATGATATCAAGTAATGAGTTATATAGTAAAAAAATACAACAGCTCACTAATAAAAAGATCGTATCTCAAAATATAGTCGCCCATGTAATGAATCCTTATGATAGAATAATAATTATGAGTTTTTTTGATGATGAAGGCAAGTTGACTTTAGATACAGTTATGAATACCTTTATAATAAATGAAAATTATAGTATTCAATACATACTGGCATTACTAAATTCTAGGTTAGCAGAGTGGTTTTATTATTGGTTTGTGTACAATAGAGCCATAAGAACTATGCATTTTGATAAATATTATATAGATAAACTCCCCGTTAAAATAATTGATCCAATAAATCAACAAAATATCATAAACATCGTCGACCAATTATTATTAGTAAAAAAACAATGTTCAAATTCAAATACCTCTCACTTTGAACAAAAACTTAATCATCTTATTTATAAAATTTATGATTTAACAGAAGAGGAGATAAAAATAATAGAAGGTGGTGGATAATATGAGCACAAAAAAATTTCCAAAAGGTTCAGAATGGCGTAAATGGGATTTGCATGTGCATACGCCATATTCTATTATTAATCACTATAAAGGAAGTAATGATGATGATAAATGGGAAAACTTTATTAAAGATTTAGAAAATTTACCACAAGAATTTAAAGTTTTAGGTATCAATGATTATCTGTTTATTGAAGGTTATAAGAAAGTAATTGAGTTTAAAAATTGCGGCAGACTAAAGAATATTGACCTCGTTTTGCCAGTAATAGAATTTAGAATAGAAAAGTTCGCAGGGCATAAAGATTTTAAAAAAGTAAATTTTCATGTCATCTTTTCCAATGAACTTAGCCCCGATATAATTCAAAATCAATTTCTAAATGCATTAAAAGTTAAATTTAAATTATCTCCCGGATTATATGGGATTAATTGGAGTGGTGTTATAACAAAAGAAAGTCTTTCTGATCTTGGTAACAAAGTTAAACAATCTATCCCTGCAGATAAGAAAAAAGATTTTGGTTCAGACTTACAAGAGGGATTTAATAATTTATGTGTTGATGAAAAAGAAATAATAAATATTCTTAAAAATAATTCCTATTTAGCGGGTAAGTATCTAACGGCTATCGGAAAAACAGAATGGGAAAGTTTAGCATGGAATGATCAAAGTATAGCAATAAAAAAGGATATTATAAATAAGGCTGATATTGTTTTTATTTCCGCTGAAGATGTTGGTAAATATAATTTAGCCCAAAATAAGTTGACCGAACAACAGGTAAATAATCTATTATTAGATTGTAGTGATGCCCATTATAATTCAGATTCCAATCAAAAAGACAGAATTGGCAAATGTTTCACCTGGATCAAAGCTGACCCAACTTTTGAAGGGTTAAAACAGATTATTTATGAACCAGAAGAGAGAGTTAGAATTCAAGAGATCAATCCTGAATTTGATTTTGATAAACCTACTTTTTCTAAAATTACAATTCATAATGAAGTAGAAATTTTTCAAAATGAAAAAGTTAAATTCAACAAAACTGAACTACCTTTTAATAAAAATCTGGTAACTATAATTGGTGGAAGAGGGACAGGCAAAAGTTTATTATTAAATTACATGGCGAATACCTTCAATAAATCAGTGCTTGCTTATCACAATAAAGATAAACAAGCTAAATTTAAAAATTCAGAACATTTTATAATTAATTGGCAAAAGAATAACAATCCTCAACCTGATACTATGACTTTTAATTGCAAAGAAAAAGGTAGTTTGGATTTTATTTTTATTGAACAAGGCAGATTAAAAAACATATCTGATTATAAAATTCTGTCAGATGAAATTAAAAAATTATTAAAAATAGAAGAACTGAAATTTGATGAGAAATTAGATGCAGAGATAATGACCTTATTGGAGGAAATTAAAAAATTAAAAGATTGGTTTGAGTATGAAAATGAAAACGGAGAGAAAATAAACAATAAAGAATTTAACGAAAAGAAAAAACAAGACGCAAAAAAATTATTAGAAACTATAACTACAACGGAGAATAGGCAAAAATTAGAAACTTACACTTCAAACATAAAGAAAATAAGCGAATACAGTAATTGGTTAAATGTTTTGAAAGAATTAAAAGAAAGTCTGCAAAATTATCAAAAAGATACAAATGAAGTTATAGGTAAAATAATTTCCGAAATACAAACTGAAATAAATAATGCAAGCATTCCTATCATTGATTTTAATAATCAAATAAAAGCAATAGAATCAATAGAAAATAATTTACAAGGATTATTAAAAAACAAGGAAGAAGAAAACAATAAAATAAAAAAAGAATTTGAAGAGCAAGGATACAAAGGAGATTTGAACACTTTATTAAACAATGCTGAAAAATATCAAAAAGACATTCAGGAAGCCACAAGTAAACTGGAAGAAATTGAAAAGAATGAAAAAAAAGTGAATGAAAAAATAATAGAAAGAAGTAATTTAAGAGAAAAGTTAAAAAATGAATATGAACGACATAAAATGACAATTGACGATGCTTGGAATAATTTACTTAATAATTTTTCAGAGAACCAAAAGCAAATTATAAGCAAGGTATTAGAGCAAAGAAATATTGCAATAAATGGACAAATAATTTTTGATATAAAAAAGTTTGATGAAAAATTAAAGGATTATCTAGATCTTCGAACATATAAAAACCTATCAAATGATTTGGGAATTGAAATTATAGAGGACTACTGGAATTTCATTGAAAATAAATTACATGAATATCTCGAAGGGAAAAAATCAGAAACCACAAAAAAACCATTGGAAGAATTATTCTTTAATCTCAAAAACAGAAGAGATTATCTTTATGTCGTACCTGAAATAAAATATTTAGGTAAAACACTTGATCAATTATCTGTGGGACAAAGAGGCACATTATATCTTTTGATTCAATTAGCTACAAATGCATTTTCTTCCCCTTTAATTTTTGATCAACCAGAAGATGATTTGGATAATGAATTTATAACGAATGAACTTGTTAGCTTATTCCAAGAATTAAAAAAGTATAGGCAAATTATAATTTCAACTCATAATGCTAATTTGGTAGTAACAGCAGATGCTGAACAAGTTATTGTTGCAAATAATAAAAATGAAATTTTATCATATTCATCAGGTTCTCTTGAAAACCCAGAAATTATTAAAAATGTATGCAGAATATTAGAGGGTGGGGAGATAGCATTTGAAAATAGGAAGCGTAAGTATAATCTTTAAAAATAAAACTTTTGATTCGTGGCAAGAAAATTAATAATTACAAGCCTATCTCCCCTGCGAACTAGTCGCATGTAAGGCGTATAGAGGAGCTGGTGGATAAGATATTGGTGGCAAAGAAACAGAACCCGCAGGCAGATACGAGCGAGTGGGAAAGGGAGATAGATAATTTGGTATATTTGCTGTATGAATTAAATGATGAAGAAATAAGAATAATTGAAGGAGGGGAATAAGACTATGATAAAAAAGGTTAAAATCGAAAACTTTCGTTCAATCAAAAATCAAGAAATTGAATTAAAAAATTATACAATTTTTATTGGTGATAACGGAACGGGTAAAACATCGTTTCTTGAAGCAATTAATTTTGCTTTATCACCTTCATTTTTGTCTGGAAGAATTAAACATACAGATTTCTATAACGGGGAGGATAATCCTATAAACATAGAAGTTGAATTTAAAGAAAATTTGAAAGCACAACTTCCAGATGGGTATGTAAAACAGGAAATTCCTTTTAAGCAAGTGCTATTAAAAATAAAATTTAGAGGACGTAAAGCGCCAGAAAAAGCATTCTCTGATTTAGTAGTTATTGAACATAGAATTGAACCGTCTGAATCAGTATCAAGAACTGCAAATGGTTGGTCAATAAAAAGAAAAGGTGGAAGCGATTTTAATTTTAGAGATCATCTATTAGCTTTGAGTATAATAGAAACAGAGGATTTACCCAGAAGTTTTTACTTCAATAAAGGCAGAGATAAACAATTACAAAGAGGTTTTAATTCATCAATAAATACTGTATTTGATGATTTCAACTGGCGATTTTTAAAAAATGAAAGAAGTAAGGATTTCTTTAGTGATAAAAACAAAATTGAAAAAGAAAAAATACTGGATTTAATTGATATAAAAGAAAATGTTTTTAATAAATTAAATGGAAAACTTAAAATTTTTGGCATAGAAGAGGTAGATATTTCCTTTATTGATGGAAAATCACCATTCAATAACGCTTTTTTGAGTAGGAAAAAGGATATTGATTTACCTGTTAAATATCTTGGTTCAGGTGTGGAGATGATAATCTCTCTTATGTTTCTTGAAACAATGGCTTCCATGTCAAAAGAAAAACTTGTTATTCTGATTGACGAACCCGAACTACATTTGCATCCTTCTTTGCAATACAAACTTTCTGAATATTTAGAAAATATTTCAAAAAACCATCAGGTTATTGTTTCAACACATTCACCAATATTTTTTAAGAATTGTATTAGAAAAGAAAATATTCAGTTGTTAGTAGCTAATAATGAAAATGGTGAAGTTCAAATTAAAAAAAGCGAAAAATTTGGTTTGTTTCCCTGGAGCCCAAGCTGGGGTGAAATAAATTATTTCGCTTTTAATCATCCTACTATAGAATTTCACGATGAGTTATATGGTTATTTGCAAGAGAAGTCGGAAAAATATAAGCAAAGCGATTTTGAAAAATGGCTTGCAGATAATGGAATTCAGACGAGTAAAAAATGGACAAGAGAAAAAAATGGACAACCACAGCAAGAGGAAGATGTAACTTTGCCGACATTTATAAGAAATAAAGTTCATCATCCAGAAAATCAAAATATGAGAGACCAAAATTTCAGCGATGAAGAATTGAAAAACTCTATTGAATTATTGATTAATATAGTTAAAAACCATCATGGAATTATTGAATAAAATATTAGTGAAAAATGCTTCGGACAGCTCAGCATCCAACTCGCAGACGGATACAAGCCAGTGGGAGCGGGAAATAGATGAACTTGTTTATCAGCTTTATAATTTAACCGAAGAAGAAATATAAATAATTGAAAATAATAAATAAAAGGAGAGGTTATGAGCGAGATAAAATATGAAATCGTGGAAAGAATCGCTATTCTTTCTGAAAAAGGTAACTGGACTAAAGAGCTGAATAAAGTGAGTTGGAATGGTCGGTCTGCAAAGTTTGATTTAAGAGACTGGAATCACAAAGATGGTAAAATCGGCAAAGGTGTAACTCTTACTGAAGAAGAAATTGCAAACCTAAAAGAAGTACTAAATACTCTTGGAGTATAAAAGACCGTTTATAATCCCATCCCAAGGTGACGAAAATACCTTATAACTAAATACGTGCACAGGCAATTTATGAAACTCACAAAGACTAAGGGTGGTTCCCATAATGAAAACAGGCTGTTAAAAACGATTTATATGGTTGTTTTAAACGCTCAAGAAGAAGTGGACTATACTTTATTAGAAATTGGAGCCTTACCCTTTCTCAGTTATCTATCTTTTTTGAGGGAAGGCTCGACAAATATTTAAACCTGTAGTAATGTAATAAAAGGATAACTAAGGTGACACGGAATTATGAACACTACCTTAGAAATTGGAGCCTTACTTTTCAAAGCTTTTCCCACTCAAAATTTACCACATTCTTTTGTTCAGAGCTAAATTCGATGCCGATAAGATAGATTTGTTTGCCTTCATTTAAATATTTCTCAGCATAATTTCTCTCTTTGATTTGCCTTAAAGCTTCACCTTGTTGCCCGTCAACCTTAAACTCCAAAATATAAATCTTATCCCCCACAAAAAGTGTCAAATCTATCCTGCCCTTATTTGTAATATCCTCACCGATTATATTTATCCCAAGGGATGCAAGATATGCATAAATCACGCTGGCATAA
>NZ_JBSQOT010000044.1:0-12422 GCF_055117995.1 Deferrivibrio sp.
AAATGTCTCTTATTTGCAATATCATAAATTTTCAAACTGTTTGACTGAGGAAAAATTTCCTCAACTACATGGTATAGCTTATAATTTACACCCCTTTTATGGATAATGTCTCCATACTTTATTGCATATAACGACTCTACCGGCTTGTCTTTAAACAAAAGATTATAAGGCATTCCACAAGCCCCATATGAAACATCTCCGCTTGCCTCATAGACTACAACTTCCGCATCAGGAAGCTGCCTTTTTATCTGACTTGCAGCACTTAATCCAGCTGCTACCCCGCCGATAACAATTACTCTCATATCACACCCCTATTAAATTAAATCACCTTAATAAGTTAAAGTCAACCAAACTTCAAAAGTATAAAATAACAAAACATCGCTTTATTTTTTTTTATTTCATGATACAATATAGAAAAACTAAAGAGGACACAATGACTACTGGACTAATATTTTTAGTAATAATTATTGTCATAATTTTTGCATTCATCGCTTATTATAACAAATTTATAAAATTAAAAAATCAAGCAGATGAGTCTTTTAGCGGAATTGATGTGCAGCTTAAAAGAAGGCATGACCTCATCCCAAATCTTGTAGAAACAGTGAAGGGTTATGCAAAACATGAGGCATCTACATTAGAAAAAGTGGTACAGGCAAGAAATATGGCAATGTCTGCGAGTTCAGTAGAAGAAAAAGCAAAAGCTGAAAATATAATAACTGGGGCTTTAAAAAGTCTTTTTGCCCTTTCTGAAAGCTATCCTGAGCTTAAAGCCAATGAAAATTTTATCAACCTTCAAAACTCCCTTTCTGAAATTGAAGATAATATTCAAAATGCAAGAAGATATTACAATGCCGTAGTAAGAGACTATAACATATTATGCGAGGCTTTTCCTTCAGTAATAGTTGCAAATATATTTAATTTTAAAAAACGTGAATTTTTTGAAATTGAAGAAGCAGAAAGAGAAAATGTTAAAGTCAATTTCAGTTAAAATTTTACTTCTCAGCATATTGATATTTGGTTTGCCTCTATCAATATATGCAGAATATTTTTATATAAAAAATTATAATATTGATGTTAGACTGACAAAAGACTCTGTCATTGAAATAGAAGAAACTCTAAAAGTAAATTTTACTACTAAAAGGCACGGGATATTCAGGACTATTCCTTACAAGTATATTGTCAGTAAAAGTATTGATGAACCTCAAGCTTACAGACCTCTTATGAATGGCAAGGTTTACAAAATAGATATATTCGATGTCGATGTAGAAGGTTTTAAATTTACAACATATAAAAGAAATAATGATTTTTACATCAAAATAGGCGACAAAAACAAATATGTGTATGGAGATGTTACCTACAAAATAAAATATAAAATTTTTGGGGCAATAAACTTCTTTGATGAGCACAGTGAATTTTATTACAATTTGATTGGCACTGAGTGGCCTGTCCATATTGAAAATGCTACATTTAATATCTTCCTGCCAGATCAGTTTCTGCTGAATGAAGATGACTTAATTTTAGTTGGGGGACGCTATGGAGAAAGGAGGAAAATCGCAGATATTACAATTGCACCCGGGCTTATTTATGGTCAGACAAAGAAAGTATTAAATCCCCAAGAGGGACTGACCATTGTAGCAAAAATCCCAAAAAACTATCTTGAAAACGGGACTACTTTTCTGAAACTTAAACTTATTATAATAAATAATTTTGTCTATCTTACCCCTATTTTTGTGTTCATAGCGATGTTTAGTATATGGTTTTTGGTTGGTAGGGACAAAAAAATAATAAATTATGTCCAGTACGAACCTCCCAAAGGGATTACTCCGGCTGAGGCAGGGGTAATCATTGATGACACAACAGATAATAAAGATTTAATATCGCTAATATTTTATTGGGCCACAAAAGGTATATTAAAGATAGAAGAAGATGAAATAGATGGAATCTTCACTTCAAAAGAAGACTTTATTTTAACGAGAATTAATGATTTGCCTGAAAATGCAAAAAGTTTTGAAAAAACTATTTTTGATGGACTCTTCCCCGGAAGTACAAAGTCCGTAAGGGTATCGTCACTAAAAAACAGATTTTACACATATATGCAGGAAGCAAGACAGCAGCTAAATGAAGAAATAGCAAGACAAAATTATTATGTAAAGGGGACAAGGGGACTTGCTGCATTTTTTAAGTCTATCAGTGTGATTTCCCTGATAGGAGGGGTATTATATTCTATCTTTAACGGAAGACTTGATTATATAATTGTATTTGTCATAAATGCCATTATCATTTTTGTATTTGCCTATATTATGCCTCAAAAAACAGATTCCGGAGTTGAAAAATATCAAAAGTTAAGAGGGTTTAAAGATTTTATTCACAAAGTGGAAACACCAAAATTAAAAGTCCTGCTTTCAAAAGACCCTTTCTACTTTGATAAAACAATCCCTTATGCTGTCGCCCTCAATGAAGAAAAAACATGGGCAGAAAAATTCAAAAATCTTATTACCGAGCCGCCAGAGTGGTATATTTCAAGCACCAACAGGAGTTTTAATACAATTTATCTCGCAGATTCGATATCAAGTTCCGTTAAGACAATGAATCAGGTGTTTACCTCTATGCCGTCGTCTTCAGGTAGCGGCTCAAGCGGATTTTCAGGTGGTGGCGGATTTTCCGGCGGCGGATTTGGTGGAGGAGGCGGAGGAAGTTGGTAAAATTAGCTATTTTTACATCTTCTTTTACAGGGGAGCTCCTTTTAGAGGGTCTTTTAAACAAATCAATATTCCCGAAAATAGTAACGTATAAAGCTGATTTCCTAAGGACTTCACTCAGTCGAGACTTTTCAATATTTGAAAGCTTTTTCGAAATAACATATTTAAATTCAAACAAATATGAAGATAATAAAGAAATATTGAAAAAATTAAACTTTGATACAGCTCTTTGTATAGAGTGGACAAAAGATTTTTTTGCTAATTCTGTTCCACCTTTTAATGTGTATCACACCCATCCGGCTTTGCTACCTTTTTACAGAGGTTATGGAGCAATTACCGAACAATTTATTCAGGGTGTAGTTAAAAGCGGACTAACAATATATGAAAATTCTATAAAAATAGATGGTGGAAATATAGTTTATCAGGAAACTATCAATATTGATTTCAACGATTACCCTGAAGATTTTATAAAAAAGTATACAAGTAAAATAATTAATTTTATTGAAAAAATGTTATCCGGAGAACTTAACCTTGACACAATTAAACAAAATGAAGACTTAAGCTTTTATTTAGTTAGAAAAAGAAACAAGAATGCAATAATCGATTTTAACCGTGATGCCTACTCTATCTACAATCATATAAGAGGTTACAGCCATCCCTTTTTTGGTGCCCATTTTTACTATAGTGAGAAAAAAATCAAAGTATTTAAATCTGAAATAAGGGCTTGGCAGGGATATTATGGAGAGCCAGGCGTAATACTGGAAGTAAAAGAAGATTATATTGATGTAGCGTGTGGAACAGGCATGATAAGACTTAACAAATTAAAACAGGACGAAAAAAGTCTGGAAAACCTCGATAATATCTTCGAAGTAAACAGTAAACTAAACTATTAATAAATTAAGGGGTTTTGGCTGCCCCTTAATTTACACAATCTTTACCTGATATTTTTTTATAAAATCTGCAATGCATTACCCTTATCTCGTCCTCTGATTTAAAGCCTGTAAGCATCGAATTTAGTGAGCCCTTTATTGCAAAGAGTGACATGTAAAGATGCACAAGAAACATAACAAGTAAAGCCATACCTAATATATTGTGAATCATGGCATATATTCTCAAATTATCCGTAAAGTCAGAAAAACTGTACATATAATATCCCGTATATGCCATTACAAAGCCGCCCAATGTTGCAAGCCAAAACCAACTTTTTTGCCCTGGGTTGAATTTCCCTACAGGCATAATGTTTTCATTTTTTCTACTCAAATATCCTCCAAATTTTAAAAACCATGTTATATCCCCGGGAGCAAATATCATATCTTTTAACCACATTAGAAACATAAAAAAACCAAAAGGTGTAAACACAACCGCCGCAGGAAAATGCAGATATCTAAAAAACCTTACAAAACTCCCACCACCAAAATATTTGCCAAATACCATAATAAGACCTGTTATAACAAGAGTAAGGAAACTTAATGCCGCAGTCCAGTGAATGATTCTGTTTAAAACTGTAAATATCAAAATTTTTTTACCCTCATGGGAAAATTTTTTGGGGCCTATTAAGAGGTAGTGGAGTATAAATATCAAAGGAATTGCTACAAGTATCGATAGATATATGGTTTTAAAGTAGTTTTTCTGTAAATTTTCAAATGTTTGGCCGTATTTCTGCCAATTTCCCACATACCCATTTGAAATATCTTTATATATGTCAACATAGTTTGTTTGGATATGTAAACTTTTAACGGCAGAGCTTTTTTCAGCAGAAAACCCAAGTGATGCGAGAAACAAGAAAAACACTGTTAAAACACAAAATAATCTTCTCATATTACACCTTAAGATAAAGGGGCAAAATTTAGCCCCTATTTTTTATTATATGCTTTATCCCAGCCCCAGGCATTTGCACCAGAGCCACGCTTAAATCCCCTTTCTCTATATATATCAGCGACTTTGTCCCCATCACCGGCCAATAATGCTTTAGTTGCACACATTGATGCACATAGCGGAGCCTTGCCTTCGGCTATTCTGTTTTGGCCATAAAGTCTCTTCTCTTTGTCGCTGAAATTTTCTGCCGGTCCGCCTGCACAAAATGTACATTTATCCATAACACCTCTTGCTCCAAAAAAGTTACCTTTGGGAAACTGTGGCGCACCAAATGGACATGCAAAAAAACAGTACCCACATCCAATACATACATCTTTATTAACCAGTACAATTCCATCATCCCTCTGGTATAATGCATCAACCGGGCAAACAGCTATGCATGGGGCATCAGAACAATGCATACAAGCTACAGAAATGCTTTTTTCACCAGGTTTGCCTTCGTTGATTGTGATAACCCTTCTTCTGTTAATTCCAACAGGGATATGATGACCTTCCTTACAAGCAACTACACAACCTCCACAATCTATACATCTATCAACATCACATAAAAATCTCATTCTTCCCATAACGTACCCCCGTTATGCTTTTTTAATGCGACACAGACCAGTCTTTGTTTCCTGCATCTGAGTCACTATATCGTACCCGTAGTTTGTTACAACGTTTGCAGCTTCTCCAAGTGCGTATGGAGTTGTACCTTCAGGATATTTGTTTGCCCAGGAATCACCCATAAAAAATCCTCCAAAATGGAAAGGTAAAAATATAGTTTTTTCGTCAACTCTATCAGAAACCTTAACTTTAACTTTTATTTTTCCACCATTTGGAGATTCTACCCAGATTTCATCACCATTTCTGAGTCCATTGTCATTAGCAGTTTTAATATTTACTTCTGCAAACATTTCAGGTTGAAGTTCAGCCAAGTATTTATTACTTCTTGTTTCAGCACCACCACCCATATACTCAACCAATCTGCCTGTGGTTAGAATAAGCGGAAATTCTTTTACCCAGTCAATATTTTGTTCACTCTTATACTTGGTATAAACTCTGTAATGGTCAGGTTTATCATCATAAGTTGGATATTTTTTAACCATCTCAGGATCGGGGGAATGTAGCGGCTCTCTATGCACAGGAATTGGATCAGGAAACTCCCACACATAACATCTTGCTTTAGCATTTCCAAAAGGTGCCATACCTCTTTTTATAGCTTCTTGAATAGTTTTCTGTGATAGGTCTGTCTTCCAATTTGTCCCAGGGATAACATCTTTAAATTCAGGATAACCTGTTTTAATTTCACTGCCTGGATTTGCGACTCCGTCCGCAAGTATATTTTCCTCAGCATTTTTACCTGGATATTTATAGGTAACACCATATCTTGCCCTGAATGGAAGTCCACCTTTTGCAACAGGCTTTGAAATATCGTACAAAATTGGAGTGCCAGGATGTTCTGTAGTCCAACATGGCCATGGCAAACCGTAATATTCACCATTACAAGGACCGCCCTTGGCCTGAAGATCATCAACATCAAAAGTATGCCAATAATCAGTATGCTTTTTAATCCTCTCAGGAGTCTGCCCGTTATAACCAATTGTAAGAGAACCTTTATTAATTTCTCTTGTCACATCCTCGGGGACCTGTTTTATGTTTTTATAAAATTTATCCGCAAAGCCAAATTTATCTACAAAAAGCTTCATAATCTCATAGTCATCTTTTGTTTCATAAATTGGATCAACTACTTTGTATCTCCACTGAATACCCCTTTGAGTGTTTGTCACACTGCCACTTGTTTCATATTGGCTTGAAGAAGGAAGAATATATACATTATCCTTGTCGCAGGCAGCAGCGGTCATTGTTGGGAACGGGTCTATTAAAACTACCAAATCAATTTTATCCAAAGCTTTTTTCAGCTTATGATATTGCGACTGTGAATTTGAAGAACAACCCCAAAAAACCACAGCTTTTAATGGTGTGTACTGAGTAATTTTATCTTCCTGTATTACCCCTTCGTACCACCTACTTAGAGTAAATCCTGGCTTCGACATGTACTTTTCGTCTTTAAACCTGGATTTCATCCAATCAAATTCCACATCCCATACACGGCACCAATGTTTCCATGCACCTTCAGAAAGGCCGTAATATGCAGGCAACGTATGGGAAAGAACACCCATATCAGTTGCACCCTGAACATTGTCGTGTCCTCTTAAAATATTGGTGCCGCCACCAGATTTTCCCATGTTACCAAGAACAAGCTGCAAGATACAATACGCTCTAGTATTGCTACTTCCTATTGTATGCTGAGTCCCGCCCATACACCATATAACTGTGGCCGGCCTATTTTTGGCAAGAATACCAGCAATTCTCTTGGTCTCAGAAGCTGGTACACCAGTAATCCTTTCAACCTCTTCAGGTGTATAATTTTTTACTGTTTCTTTCAACTGCTCAAAACCAGTAACCCTTGTCCTTATAAACTCTTTATCCTCCCAGCCATTTTCAATAATAACATTGATTAGCCCCATTAAAAAAGCAGTATCTGTACCTGAGCGAATTCTTACATAATCGGTTGCTTTTGCAGCTGTCTTTGTAAAGCGAGGATCAACTACTATTACGGGAGCATTATTTACCTCTTTAGCATGTAAAACATGTTGCATAGCAATTGGGTGCGCTTCAGCTGCATTTGAACCTATAAAAAAGAAACATTTTGAATGCCTCATATCGTTAATACTGTTTGTCATTGCGCCATATCCCCAGGTATTTGCAACACCTGCAACAGTAGTAGAATGGCATATTCTCGCCTGATGATCTATATTGTTAGTGCCCCAAAATGCAGCCAATTTTCTTTGAAGATAAGCCATTTCATTTGAAACTTTTGCACTACCAATCCACATAACCGCATCAGGACCGTCTTTTTCTCTTATATCAAGAAGTTTTTTACTTACTTCATCTATTGCCTGTTCCCAAGAGATTTTTTGCCATTTCCCGTTAACTTTCTTTAAAGGATACTTTAACCTTTTTTCACTGGTAACCATATCTATAGCACCAGCTCCTTTACAACAATGCCCTCCCCTTGATACAGGATGATCAAAAGCAACTTCCTGTCTAACCCATACTCCATTTTGAACCTCGGCATAAATGCCACAGCCTACAGCACAATGTGTGCAAACTGTCTTGACAATTTTCGAATTCGGGTAAGGAGATGTAGCTGCATTTGCTTTCTTTACCAATGAGGGGGTTAGCCCTAAACCTGCCACTGCTGATGTAGCGGCAAACAGTTTAAGAAAGTCCCTTCGACCTACGCTTTCAGGAAGTACTGAAACTGCCACTTTTGTGTTGCCCTTAATGGTATTTACCAATTTATTTCTTCCCATAATAACCCCCTATTTTAAGGTTTCATAATACTTTTTAAAGTGCTCTGTCTCCCTATAGAGTATTTCGTTTTCACCCACTTCTTGTTTTTTTGCATAAGATTTCTTCGTCCCAAGTAAAGCCACACTAACACCTGTGGCCACTGCACCTAATTTCAAAAACTCTCTTCTTGATTTAAGCTTTTTCATAAAAACCCCCTAAGCATTTATGATTGCATCACACAAATAGTTTCTTTCCATTTCTATAAAAAACTCCATTAACAACCCTACACAAGCATAAAAATTTGCCATTTCACTATTTTTCAGTTCAGTACATAAACCTTCCATGAGTGGAGCAATAAATTTGGTAAAAAAGTCATACTGGACGTTTATTGCATACTCATTATCGATAAGATATATCATTACATCGGATATGAATGGTACAGAGTCTTCAGGCTCAAAATAATCTTCACTCTTGAACAGTTCCAGTCTCCAGATGAAATCTCTGATTTTTACAAGTGTATTACCAAAATTCTTGTTCTCGATATAAAAGGAAGCGTTTTTGTGTATAAGGTAATTGCTAAACGGATCCACAAATAAGATATTGTATTCTTCTTTGATCTTTTGCAAATCCAGGTTTTGCAGAACCGTCTGAAAAGATTCAATAATAAACTCTACCTTTTCATCTTTTACTTCGTAATTTTTTTTCAAGTTATCTACCAATTGGTTAAAAATATCTATCAAGGCAGCATCAGGCTCGTCTTGAAATGATTCTTTTACAATTTCGTAAAAAAACAGCCTTACTTCACTTATTTCATCTTTTTTCATATCTACTCCAACATCATGCATTTAATTCAAGAATTTTTATGACTCTGCACTCTTCGCAATAATTCAGATATTTCCCTTTCGATTCAAAATAGCCAGATTTGATAAGCTTTCTCTTTACAGTTTCAAATGCCTTCTTACTTGCAAATTCCTTTTTACATTCAGGACAAACTATAGGCTCATCTCGAAAAAGCTCTTTATTTTCAAAAAATTCTTCTGATAGAAGCAGTCCTTTTCGAATTTTTATTGCATTTTCCGGGCAGACATCTTCACATATTCCACATTGAATACAATATGAAGGATTGTGGTTAAGAGAATAATTCATCTGATTAGCACTTAGTGCTCCAATTTTGCAATGATTAACACAAGCAAGACATAAAGAGCACTTCAGTTCATCCAATTCCACTTCTCCAAAAATATTCAGATATTCTTCATCTATTAAGACTTTTCTGACAGGTGACTTTTCGAATAAGAAACCAATTATTGAAGCTAACTTTTTCCTTCTTGTATCAAACGAATAATCTGCATAAAATTCGCTAAGAGGATTTGGTCCGTAATATCCATCATCTCTAAACACTATAAAGTCAGAATAGTTGAAAAGATACTCTATAAGTCTGTTTGCAAATAAAATTTGATTACTATTACAAAGGCGTTCATCTAAAATAATTAATTTTGAAGCCCCACATGAGAATAAAAATAGATAGTTAAGCAGGTTAAAGTATTTTGGTTCAGATTCGATAAATTGGTAATTATAGGTATATTCGTCATCAATTTTCCATTTAAATCCTCTTATTTCTTCATGGTTGCCCAATACTACAACTTTGTTCTTAAAGTTATTTTCCTTAAAACTATCAATAAAATCAACATCTGAAACAGTCATACTCTGCATAGCACCGGTTGGACAAACTGAGACACACTTGCCGCATGATACACAAAGCAAATGATCGATTTTAATTTTTTTATCTTCAACATAAAGAGCGTATCGCTCACATGAGTCAATACATCTTTTACAGCCAAAATCTCGCTTACCACTGTACTGACAAATATTATCATTATGAGATATGCTTTCGCTAATCAAAAATTCTCCGGTCAAAGATAATACATTCTCGTAATCCTCAAATTTATAAATACCTGGAAGTTTATAATTATCAATAAGTTCATCTATATCCGTTAGAATAAATGCAGTTGTAATTTCAGATGTTTTTAAACTACGTAGACCAATACATTTTTCAGGGCACACTATTTCACATTTTTCACATAGGGTACATTTGTCAAAATTTATATCAAGATTTACTGAAATACATTTTTCAGGACATTCTTTATAGCATTTGCCACAATATGAACAAATATCAAATTTAATCACATCAAGAAATTCAAAGTTGACATTAAATGCCGGGAACCTACCAGAAATTTTAATATTTTTTGATGCAAAAAATTCCTTACTAAAAATATCTGAATAAAATATTGTATATATATTATAGATACCACCCAATATTTCTTCATATTTTCTCAATTTTTTTGTATTATCGGAAATCAGAAGCAAATTGTTTGGAACTTTTAGTTTGTAATCTGCCATATATAACCACTTTCTATTATAAATTATATTAAATTATATACTTTAGAATTTATAATGTCAAACAAACTTTAGTGTATTTTTACAAACATATTACAATAAACACAAATTAAAACACAATTTAATAATGTTTTAATTTACATTTTTTTATTTTGTGTTATTATAAGCAAAACTTTTGAGGTGAAATTATGATACCAATAATTTGTTTTGTAGGTGCTTCAGACTGCGGCAAAACGACACTTCTTGAAAAAATAATTCCAATTATTAAAAATAAAGGGTACAGGGTTGGAATAATTAAAAATGATACGCACGGTTTTGAGATTGACAGGGAAGGTAAAGACACATACAGATTAAAACAAGCAGGTGCATCATCAGTAATAATATCCGGTCCTGACAAATTTGCTTTGATATCGGACTCTGATAAGTATTACTCTCTTGACGATTATGCATTTATGCTGGAGGACAAGGCAGACATCATACTTACTGAAGGGTTTAAAAGCTCCAATAAACCTAAAATTGAAATTTTTCTAAACGGAGTATCAAACGATTTGCTGTGCAAAACTGATGAAACATTAATTGCGGTTGCCACTGATGTCCCTGAAATCGTTAGCAAGATTTACAAAAAGAAAATACTTGATTTGAATAACCCTGAGCAAATAGCCGATTTTATTGAAAGACACTATTTAGACAAAAAAAGAAGAAAACTAAGCCTAATTGTTAACGGCAAAAAAATTAAGGTAAAAGACTTTGTTGAAGATATTGTAACATCAACAATTATTGGGATGATCTCTGAATTAAAAGATTGCAATAACCCGAAAGAGATAAGGATTATTATAAATGACAGATAAACATACTGATTTGTACGAAGTATTAGATATTATAAAAAATATAAAAATTCCAATAGATTACGAATTTGTGCCCATTGAGAATTCATGTAATCTTGTATCTGCACAAAACGTCCTCGCATCCTTTGATTTTCCTCAGCATAACCGTTCAAAAATGGACGGTTTTGTGTTTGACTCAGAAACTACAAATATGAGTGAAAAATTAAAGATCATAGCTTTTTTAGGGGCAAATGATATTTTAGATATCCACCTTTCGAAGAATGAGTGTATAAAATGCTCTACGGGCAGTAATCTTGTAAATAACCAAAATACAGTTGTGCCTGTCGAATATTGCTCTGAAAAAAATGGCTATATCTACATTGAAAACGTTTTTAAACCAAAAAAAGGGTATATTGAAACTTCAGGAAGTATCTTCAAAAAAGGAGAAATACTAATTTCAAAAGGTAATTTGATTGATCACAGAGACATTGAAAGGCTGGTACTAAACAGAATCAATACAATTAAAGTAAATAAAAAACCTCTTATAGGGGTAATATCCACAGGAAGTGAGATAACTGAACAATACGTTATTAAGGAATCCATTATCAATAGTAATTTTTACATGCTACACTCTTTCCTTAAAACAAAACAAGTCCCATTCTCATATCTTGGAGTTATAAAAGACAATCATTCAGAAATTAAAGTTGCTATCGAACATGCAGTTAATAACTATGATATAATAATAACATTCGGCGGGACAGCATTGGGTCAAAAAGATCTGATAAAAAATATCATTTACGAAATTGACGGCAAAATTATAATTGAAAATATTAATGTAAGCCCCGGGAAAACCTTTAAACTTGCAATGGTTAAACAAAAACCAATATTTATATTGCCTGGAAATCCTGCTTCAGCCAGCGTGTGCATAGAGTTATTCCTTAACATATTTCTTGACACTGCATATTACGGCCAAAGCCAGCAACTATTTAATGCAAAATCATATATCAAGTTAAATAAGAAAAAGGGATTTTACAAATTTATTCCTGGTTATATTGAGCTAAAAGATAACGAAATAATATTTTATGACAGGCTAAGTGGAATTAAGGGCAAACAATTTATTAACGCTATTGGAATTATTGACAAAGAGATAGAAACATTAACGACAGGTAACTATATCAAAACATTTATAATATAAAAAAGCTCTGGCGACGACCTATTTTCCCGGGGGTTATCTTCCCCAAGTATTTTCGGCGCTGGAGGGCTTAACTTCCGTGTTCGGGATGGGAACGGG
>NZ_JBSQOT010000045.1:0-11345 GCF_055117995.1 Deferrivibrio sp.
CATAAATATACAGACCTTCAAAAAGCTTTTTGTTGCCTTCAAACAATTCCTTTAATGTATCAAGAAATAAAGATTTACCAAATCTGCGAGGGCGGGATAGAAATACATATTTGTATTCTTGAATTAGCTTATAAGCTTCTTCAGTCTTATCGATATAAACGTAGTTTCCTTCAATTATTTCACTGAATGTTTGTATCCCGATTGGGAGCTTTTTCATAATCGTCTCCGAAACATTTATGGCAATATAATCTTTTTACAAATATAAGATAAATTATAACTTTTAGCAAGTGGGGTTTACCCGACATCACACTGTTTTTGGTATCTTTTACATTTAGGAAAGTTTTTTTATTTTCTAATTTGCTCTAATATAATGTTTGCTATTTAAACAAAATTTTAATCCTCTATTTTTGCATTAAGTATTAACAAATATTGTATAACAGGAAATAGTAAGCAATTACCTATAACAAATATTTTAATCTGGTTAACAGTACTTAATTTCTACCACAGCACTTTTTGTATTTTTTACCACTGCCGCAGGGGCATAAATCATTACGTCCAATTTTTTCTTTTTTCTTTTTAGTTTTATTTAAGTCTTCTTTAAACTTTTTCTTTCTTTCATCCAAAAACATTTCCCCGACTGCTTTTAGAGCTTCAGCAGCTCTTGGTATTAGTTTATAAATCAATTTTTTGTCTACATTATCTTCTTGTACTAAATATTCATTTAAAGTGTCAGGGTAAGCTGCACTAAATATAATCCCCAAAAAATAGGTATAAAGTTCTTTTTCTTTTGAAGGTTTTTTAAGGTCTTCAGGGTTAGGAAACCATATTTCAGGTCTCATTTTAAATGCAGAAAAAAGACCCTTTGCCCAATCTGAAATTTCAGCCATATATTCATCAGTTAAATCTTCATCTTTTATTACGTCGACAAGTATCTTAAACTTTTGATTTTCTGCAGCATAGATATAAGCATTATAAGCTTTCATAAGATTCTCTACAAAAAGGCTCATTTCTTCTTGAGATTCAAATATCGGTTCTTCATTTCCAAATATTTCAGGCATATATTCACTTATAAATATAACATCAGGCGTCAATGCTATACCGAAAAGAAACCCTTCAAGCTCAGCAACATTCATCGCTCCATCTCTTTTTTCAAGAATCTTTTTAAAAACCTCTTTTTGCTTTTTGTTAAGAATATCTACCATAAACGCCGGCATTTCAACATCTCCTATAACATATTTTGCAGTGCTTAAGGATATTTACTATAGATTTAAGTGTTTGTCGAGTATTCAAAGACTGCCGTCAGCTATTTCTTATACATCTAAACTACAATTTAACTTTTCTTCATTTATTCAAACCTGTGCTTCTCTGCAGTCTCTGTGATTAAAAAACTGTGAACAGTGAATGGTGAATAGTGAATAGTGAACTGTGAGTCTTGGACAAAAAATAAATTGTGTAAGTTAATATGAGGTGTAAAGGTTGTAAAGGGTATGAAGGTGTAAAGGTTATAAAAGGTGTAAAGGTTTTAGAGACTAAAACATAATACTTAATACTAAATTCTAACCTCTGCGTCCTCTATTGCAAAAACTATCTCTCTCAACAAATAATATGCATTAAACTTAAACTTTTGCTCGAAACCTATATATTATTCATAAATTATAATATATAAATATTTGCATAACATGTTGATAATAAAGTATTTTAAAAATATAAAAAACCTTATAAAAAATAAAATTTTAAAAAAATCATATATAATAGATATGAGATGTGTTGCTTAATTTTATTTAAACTACAGTAAAATACAGGCACGCATTAATTTAAAACCTAATTCTCTTTTATATTAAATTTAAATAAATATTGCATTTGTTTTTCTTTGTTTTATAAATAGTTACCGGCAACATTAACATAATTTTTTATTAGGAGGTTAGTATGCCTTGTTTAAACAGGAGGAACTTCTTAAAGCTAAGTGCAGGGGCTGCACTGTCAGGAAGTTTACTTTCACTAAAAGAGTCGCACGCAAAGGTTACACCTTTGGATTTTGGTGTAGAAAAAAAAGTACCTGTTTTGTGTAGGATGTGTGCCCAATTCTGCCCAATGATAGCAGTAGTTAGAGACTCGAGAGTAATAAGAATAGAGTCAAATAAAAACACACCACATTCAGGTATTTGTGCCAGAGGGAGGGCAGCAACAGCTGCGTTGTACAACCCAAACAGGATTAAACAGCCTTTAATCAGAGTAGGTAAAAGGGGAGAAGGAAAGTTCAAACCGATTTCTTGGGATGATGCTTTAAAAATTATTTCAGATAAACTTATCAACTTAAAAAATAACGGTGAAGAGCACCTGGTTGCTTTTTTACCAAGATTTAATAGTGCACCAGGAATGGATAAAGAATTTTTTACTATTTACGGCACCCCAAATATTGTAGGATACGGGGATACCTGTTTTGGCAACTCATTAATTGTAAGCTATGGTTCAATTATGGGTGGTAATGAAGATAAAGGTGTACCTGGGGGCGGAACGGGCGCATTAAGTCCTGATTATGAAAATGCTAAATACGGGATTCTTATCGGCAGAAATCCAGGTGGCGGACTTGTAACTTTCCCTTGGGGAATTATGTATGGAAAAGGTAGAAGAAATGGTTTAAAAGTTACAGTTATTGATCCAAGAAAGCCATCAGAGGCAGGGGAAAGTCTTACCGAATGGCTACCGATAAGCCCCGGTACAGATTTAGCCCTTTTACTTGCTATAGCAAACACAATTTTGACCTCCGGAAAATTTAACAAAGAATATCTTAAAAAGCATACAAACGCACCTATGCTTATAGACAGCGAAGGGAAACCTGTCCATTTTGAAAACATAGATGACAAACATATAGATTTTCTTGTATATGACGAAGACGATAAACAATTTAAGCTTTCTAAAGATGCATCAAACCCTTCATTGACGGGAGAATTCGAATATAATGGAGTTAAAGTTACTACTGCTTTGACTGCATTAATAAACTCCTCAAAGCAATTTACACCTGAATGGGCGGAAAAAGTTACAAGTGTGCCTGCCAATAAAATTAAAAATGTCGCAGAAAATCTAATTAACAATGCACCTCAAGTGTTTATAGAAAGAGGATACAGGTCTACAAGATATGATAATTCAATGGAAGAGAAAAGGGTAATTCTGATTATAAACACTCTATTAGGAAGTATAGGCACAAAAGGGGGGATGATTATTCAAAGAGGTGTAAAGACTGGCAGCTTTATAAAAGCACCTAAACCGGAACAAAAGCCTATCTCACACTATTACCGAAAATTCAGTGAATACTCGTTAATAAATACTAAAGATTACAGAAGATTTTTTATAAAGTCACTCCTTGAAGAAAAACCATACAAGTGCAAAGTGGCAGTGTTTTGGGGTCAGAATATAATTGGCGGCTCTACAGGTAGTGAAGAAATTATTCAAGCATTGGAAAAGCTTGAAACAATAGTCGCTATTTCCCCCTATTTCAATGAAACAGTACTTTATGCTGATATAATACTTCCTGATGCAATGTTTTTGGAAAGGGATGAAGCCATTCGTACAAAATTTAAAGCACCTTACCCTACCATTGCTGTCCACAAAAAGGCTGTTGAGCCTCTTTTTGGTGCAAAAGAGGGTTACTGGATAGTTAATGAGCTTGCAAAAAGAGTTTTGGACTCAGAAACATATAATACATACTTTAGTCATTACAACGAAAAAGGGATTAATGCTATTTTAGATAAGCAACTTTCCAAAGTAGAAGGATTATCAGAAGATGAGCTACAAACATTTTCGCCAGACTCACTATTTGAAAAAGGGGTATGGACTGGAAATATAAAATACGGGGTAAAGGCAAAAACAAAGTCTAAAAAAATCGAAATATACAGTACTTTCTTTTTGGAAAAACATTTTGAACTAAAAGCGGCAAATGAAAAATTGGCAAGTATATTAGACCCTGGCTTTAAATATCAGCCCCCATACTGGAAAACAGAAAAAGAAACATTAGGCAAAGATGAGTTTATACCGGTAACAGGCTTTAACCCATTAAGCTCATTTACAGGCGCACAAACAAAAGATAACCCTATTTTAAACTTCCTTGGTGGAATGGTAGATTGGGATGCAATATATATCAACAAATCAAAAGGGGAAAAAATTGGACTTAAAGATGGGGATATTGTTGAAGTTTTTAATATTCAAAAGCCCCATCTTGTCACTAAAACTAAAATAAAACTTGTAGAATATGTACACCCTGACGCCTTATTTTCATATTATGGAGTAGGTGCTGGATATTATAACAACCTTACAAACTTTTTAACCAATGCACCAAAATATGGGTTTAATCCTAATCATATAGGCAACTTTACGTTTGCCGTACTTGATGGCGGGCAACTGGCTCAAGACTTTATTGTTAAAATCAGGAGGGCAAAATGAGTAAAAACATAATTTGCTATGATTCTATGTCATGTATCAGGTGCTATGCATGTATGACAAATTGTGCTATAGAAAATAGTACAAGGCAATTCAGAGATAAAGGGTATAAGTACGAAGCATCAGTAAATGAGCCAAAAGAAAGTAAATTTTACCTTACCCCTTTAACTTATGAATATGGAAAATACCCTGAAGCACAAAAAATAACAAAATTTCATCATTGCAATCATTGTGAAAACGCTCCTTGTAAGCAAATTTGCCCTGCAGGAGCAATAGAGCAAAGAAAAAGCGGTGCAGTTGTGATTCATGAAAATGTATGTGTGGGTTGCCGCTCATGTATAGATGCATGCCCTTATAATGTACCTAAATACAGTAAAGAAACAAACAAAACTTCTAAATGTATTTTATGTCACGACCGCATCGAAAACGGTTTAAAGCAGGCTTGTGTGGAGGGTTGTCCTACTGGAGCTCTATTTTCTGGTTCAATTCAAGAAGTAGAACAGGAAATAGTCAAAAGGATTGCAATTTACAAAGATACCTACAATGAAGAATTTGTTGCTTATGGTCTTGATAAAATTAACAATTATGTAGGGAAATTAGGCTGGGTAACTATTATCCCCAAAAAAGAGATGAATTTGTACAAATTACCTGAAAATCCTCGCAGCAACGCAATAGCACTTAGAAACTTTGCCAAAGCAAGTGCACCATTTTTAATTGGTGGCGCATTAGCTGCAACAGCCGGACATTTTATATATTGGCTGGCAAAAAGAAAAGAAGTAGTTGCAGAAAAAGAGCACAAGGAGGAGTAATATGACTCATAATACCAATCAAAAAATAGAAGTATTCAACCAAATAATTATTTGGTATCACAAACATATCATTCATTTTATGATATTTTTCATAATTACGGGACTGCCAATTTTATCCAATAAATTTAGCTTTTTAGCCTACATATTTGGTATACCTGTTAGCTTGTTTGCCGGTGCCAATACTTCTGCAGAAATACTAAGTATTGGTATTCAGGTTGCAAGAATATTCCATAGGGTAACGGCATTATTTTTCCTACTTACAACAATACCGTTTGTAATTGTTATGCTCAAGGATATAAGTTCATGGCAAATATGGCCTGAAAAATGGGGAATTAAACCATTTTTCAACGGATTTTCAGATTTGTATAAAACATATATAAAATTTGAGCACCCTGAGATAGGAAAATACAACATGGGACAAAAACTATTTGCATGGTTTATAATATTTTCAATGATAGTTATGACTATTACTGGGTTAATGCTGACATTTAGAGATTCTTACACCTTAGAGGCTTTACAATGGGCGAAAAGCCTGCACGGTACATTTTTTATACTTATAATATTTTTTCTAATTATTCACATGTATATTGGGACTCATCCAATTAACAGATGTGGCTTAAAAGCAATTTTTAGGACAGGTGAAGCTGACTTGGAACATATCAAAGAAAAACACCCAAAATGGTATAAAAAAATAGTAAAAAGTTAAGAAAAGGGGCATTTAGCCCCTTTTTTATTGTGCAGTCCATCCACAGTCAATTGTAAGAGAATTACCTGTCATACATCTTGCCGCATCGGAGCATAAGTAAAGCACCGCTTCACCTAATTCATCAGGCTCAATCATGCGCTTGATTGCCTGTTTCTTCAAAATTACTTTTTCAAGTACTTCTTCTCTGGAAATCCCGTGAGTTTTGGCTTGATCATCAATCTGGTTATCCACAAGTGGCGTTCTAACATACCCAGGAGATATTGCATTAACAGTTATCCCACAATTAGCACCTTCTAATGCTGCAACCTTAGTTAGCCCCATAAGACCGTGTTTAGCAGATACATAAGCAGATTTAAATTCTGAGGCACGTAGACCATGAACAGAGCTAATATTTATAATTCTTCCCCACCCTTTTTCTTTCATGTATGGCCACACATATTTGGTCAATAAAAATGGGGCAGTAAGCATTAAAGATATAATAAAATTCCATTTTTCTTCTGGAAAGTCTGCAATTGGACAAACATGCTGGATACCGGCATTGTTAACTAAAATATCTACCGTACCATAATGGGCTACTGAAGCCTCAATAAGCATTTTACAATCGTTTGCTTTAGATAAATCCGTTTTAACAAAAAAACCACCCAAATCTGAAGCTACTTTTGCACCTGTTTCTTCATTAATATCTGAAATAACAACATTATAATTATTTTTAGACAGAGCTTTTGCCACACTTAATCCTATACCGCTTGCTCCACCTGTTACTATTGCGACTTTTTTCATATTCAAATCCCCCTATTTGTAAATTGTTGCTGGAAGCCATGTAATTAATTCTGGGAAAATTATCAAAAAAAACAAAGATAATAACTGTATTATTATAAAAGGGATAACACCCTTATAAATATCTCCAAGGGTTATATTTGGCGGGGTAACCCCCTTTAAATAAAACAAAGAAAATCCCACGGGTGGCGTTAAAAAAGATGTCTGTAACGTCATTGCAACCAACATTACAAACCATAGTAAATTTGGATTTTCCAGTACCCCATATCCATTTATATTTAGTCATAGATGAGGTATTACCGGAGAAAGAAGCGGCAAAACTATCAATGTAATTTCAACCCAATCAAGAAAAAAACCAAGTAGAAAAACTACACCTAAAATGACTAAAATAGTCCCGGTTGGACCAAATGGAAGAGAAGTTAAAACCTCAGAAATAACTTCATCGCCACCCAAACCTCTTAATACAAGAGCAAATGCAGTTGCACCCACAAATATGCCAAATATATATGCGGTAGTATTAAAAGTACCATAAAGTACATCTTTTAAGACTTCAAAATTAAACTTTTTAAACATAACTGCAAGTAAGAGCGAACCTAACGCACCCACTGCACTTGCTTCAGTTACCGTAGCAATACCTGCAAAAATTGACCCTAGAACTGCAACTATAAGCCCAAAGGGTGGTATAACATTTAATATTACGTCCTTAACAACTTTCCAAGATACAGGTTCAAGATCTTTTGGAAGTGGTGCTGATTTTGGACTAAAAAAAGCAAAAATAAGGATAAAAACTACATACATACCAGCAAGTATTAGTCCCGGGAATACGGCACCAAGGAATAGATCACCCACAGATAAACTTAATTGATCACCCATAACAACAAGCATTATGGAAGGTGGAATAAGAATACCCAAAGTCCCTGCACTTACTACTGTGCCAAGTGCCAATGTTTTTGAATACCCTTGATTTAACATGGCTGGTAGTGAAAGCAAACCAAGTAAAACAACTGACGCTCCGACAATGCCGGTTGAAGCTGCAAGCAACACACCTACAAATGTTACGGTTATTGCAAGACCTCCTCTTACTTTACCAAATAATTTTTGAGAAGAATTCATTAATCTTTCGGCAATACCTGACTTATCCAACATTAATCCCATAAATATAAAGATAGGCAAAGATACAAGCACCCAGTTTGTCATTGTTTTGTATATTCTGGTAATAACCAAACCAAAGTAATTTAAATCAATACCAGTAAAAGCTCCAAAGTAATTATCCGCGATATATCCCACACCTACAAACAATACTGCAGTGCCACCAAGTGCAAAAGGTATAGGATATCCAATAAGCAATATACCTATAAATGTAGCAAACATTAAAATTACCAATATTTGGTTGATATCCATACTATTCCCTCCCCAAAATAATAAGCAATGATTTTACCATCCTTGAAACTACAGCAATCAATAGCAATATAAAGGAAATGGGTATAACAGCTTTAATTATCCATCTAAAAGGAAGACCTAAAGGTGCATTTGAGTGTTCATTTAAGATAAATGAGCTATGAGTAAATTCTACACCATAATAAATTAAAACAAGGATAAAAGGTAATAACAAAAACAGGTGGCCAAGTAGCTCAATCCACTCTCTAGCCTTTATCGAAAATTTACTTTGCAATACGTCAACTCTGACATGTGAATCGGTTACAACAGCATAAGATAAGCCAATCATATAGGCAAAAGAATACAGATGCCATTCCAACTCCTCAAGTATCACAAGACCATGGTTAAACCCATATCTCAGTAAAACTTGTAATAAAGTAACAACTATCAATAGTAAATTCGCCCAACTTACTGCTTTACCAATCCTAATTATAAGCTTATCAAGTATACTTGACAGCTTATTAGACCCAGGTTTTACTATATTTTCTTGCATTATGACTCCTTATAGAAACTAAAAATAATAGAGCCCCTAAAAGGGGCGTCTATTTATTCAAATGGTAATGTGCTATAATTGATAAACTTATTAACTTCTTTGAAATATTGTTTCTGATCTTCAATAACTTTTTTAAAGAATGGATCTTTTGCAGTTTCTTCTTCCAAAACCTCATTCCAAGTTTGTCTTAACTTTTTAACTATTTCATCATTAAATTTCATGTTTTTCACGCCTTTCTCCTCATTTTCCATAAGGACTTTCCCCTGTACAGCAATAGATTTAGTAAGAGTGAAATAGTTAGTTGCATTGACAGCAGTCTGTATTACAGCTTGCTGACGTGGGCTCATGGAATTCCATGTTTCTTTATTAATTAAAAGCTCAAATGTTGATGAAGGCTGATGCCAACCTGGAAAATAGTTATATTTGGCAATCTTGTAAAAACCAAGTTTTTTATCAACTATAGGCATAGAAAATTCGGTAGCATCAATAGCTCCTTTTTCAAGAGCAGGGAATATTTCTGCACCAGGTAATAATACTACTGATGCGCCAAGCTTCGCTAAAACTTTTCCACCTAAACCATAAAATCTGATTTTCAAACCTTTGAAATCATCTATACTTTCAATTGGTTTTTTATACCAACCGGCAGTTTCAGCTGTGTATATTGTTATAGGGAAAACTCTAACATTAAATCCGGCATTATCATACATTTCCTGATATAATTTACTACCGTTGCCTACTGTAAACCATGAACCGAACACTTCAGGAGTAGGTCCAAAAGGGAGTGCAGAAAAAACCGCAGCAGCCGGTATCTTCCCTTGGATATATCCTGAAATAGTGTAACCAGCGTTAACTTTACCTGTAGAAACAGCATCATGAATTTCAAAAGCAGGCATTAATTTGCCAGGTTCAAAAATCTTAACTTTAATTGTGTCATCCATACTGTTTACTAAATCAGCAAAATAAACAGCTCCTTCACCCAAAATAGGTAAAGTTGAAGGGAAAGCCAAAGGCATCTTAAGTAGAATATTTTTTTCTTTTTCTTTGGCAAACAAATTAACAGTGCTAATTGCCAATACCAAAATAACAACTGAAAAAACTTTTAAAAACATTTTTACACTACGCATACACATCCTCCTTTTTAAACAACTATGTTTTAATATGATCAAATAGCATGCCATAATATCAATATTTTATTAGCATCAGATTAACACTTGATATTTATTAGCTTTATTTAATAGACATTTTAATTAGTTGAAATAAATATAAAAATGTTATATAAATTCTATGTATCAATTTTGAAACATATAGCATTTTTGATACAATACTTTTAGAGATAGGTAATGCTAATAAAAAATTTTTACAAAAAAATGTTAGACAACTTGCCACTTGGAATCATTACTACCGATCCAAATGGCAACATCCTTTATCTAAACAAATATTATGCTGACTTTTTATCAGTTAACATTAATAAAGCTTTGGGTAAAAACATTAAAAACTTTGTCCCTAACACAAGAATGATAGAAGTAGCAAAGACTAAAACTCCTGAAATTAATTTTATACATGATTTTGTCCCTCAAGGTGTTAGCACAATAGTTCACAGAATACCAATAATTGAAGATAATGAAGTAATTGCAGTATTCGGAATAATACTAATAACAAGCAACGAATCAGACGATATCACTGAAAAACTAACTCTGTTAAACACGAAAATTAAACATTACGAGTCAGAGTTAAAAGATTTAAAATCTAAAAGATTTACTTTTGACAAGATAATTGGAGTTACACAAGAAATTAACAAAGTAAAAGAAGATGCAAAAAAAGCATCTAAAACTAATCTTCCTGTTTTAATAGTTGGAGAGTCTGGAACAGGAAAAGAGATGATTGCACAAGCTATACACTACTCCAGCTCCAGATCAAACGGCCCGTTCGTAAGAATTAACTGTTCAGCAATACCTAAAGAACTATTTGAATCAGAACTTTTCGGATACGAAAAAGGTTCATTTACAGGAGCAGACAACAAAGGGAAAATAGGTAAATTTGAAATAGCCAATAATGGAACTATTTTTTTAGACGAAATCGGTGACATGCCTCTATCGCTACAACCAAAACTACTAAGAGTTCTTGAATATAAAGAATTTGAACGAGTAGGAGGGAATAAAGTAATAAAATCTGACTTTAGAATAATTGCCGCCACAAACAAACCACTTGAAGATATGGTAAAAAAAGGTGAATTTAGGGCTGACCTCTTTTTCAGATTAAACGTAATAAATATAAAAATCCCCCCATTAAGAGAGAGGAAAGAAGATGTACCAATTTTGATACAGCACTTCATAGACAAAACATTGTTTGAAAATAAAATATACGGCAGAGAAATTAAAATAACCGAAGATGCTTTAAAGTGCCTTATAAATTACTCATGGCCAGGAAATGCAAGAGAATTACAAAACATTGTAGACAGTAAGATGCCCCCTTTTGTCAAGACTTTTTTCATAGATTTTAATTTTCCTTCATTCATGCTGTTTCACTCAGTAAAGTGTCTTCTTTTAACATACCTTGAAAGTAAACCTCATCTGGTGTCCGATACCCAAGAGATGAATGTAACCTAAATTTGTTATATCTATTTATATAGTTATCAAGATTGCATCTCGCATCTCTTATGTCTGAATAACTTTTTAACAACACCTCTTCA
>NZ_JBSQOT010000046.1:0-10863 GCF_055117995.1 Deferrivibrio sp.
GAGGATATCAGATTACCGGTAAACAAAAAGTTTGCAAAGATATATATTAAAATAACCAAAAAAATTGTCGCAGGAATCAACTTATCGGTAGCAGCTTTGCTGAATTTTTTGAAAAATGTAGAAAAAATAGGCTCAGTTGCAGCAGCAACAAATTTTCCAGCAGGATTGAAATACAACTCCTGCCTTGTCATAACACTTCTTAATATCAATATAACAATATAAAACTTTACCGCTAATGATATCAATAACATTTTAACCTCTTTTGCCAAATATTGCAGTACCTATTCTTACCATATTTGAGCCCTCTTCTATCGCAATCTCAAAATCATCACTCATCCCCATGGAAAGATACTCAACATCTGTATAAGTTTTTATTTTTTCAAAAAGTTTATACATCTTTCTAAAATTATCTCTGTTAAGCTGTGGTTCATCAAAAAACGGAGGAATTAACATAAGCCCTTTCAACCTCACAAAATTGGCCTGCAAAACATATTCAAGAAGCTCATCAAAATCTTCAGGCAATACTCCGGATTTCTGTGGTTCACGGGCTATATTTACCTGTATCAGTATATCCTGAATATGATTGAGTTTCGAAAATCTTTTTTGCATCTCCTGGACAATTTCAATTCTATCCACAGAATGAATCAGCTCAAATTTATCCTTTAAATATTTTACCTTGTTTGTCTGCAAATGACCGATAAGGTGAAATTTTATATCTTTAAAAGAAGACAGAATTTCAATCTTTTCAAGAGCTTCCTGTACTTTATTTTCACCAAACACTCTAAGACCGGCATTGTAGGCATCTAAAACTTTTTCAGCAGGATAAGTTTTGCTTACTGCCACAATATGAATATCCTCAGGCTTTCGCCATGATTTTGTGGCCGCTTTATCAATCCTTTCTCTAATTATCTCAATATTTCTTTTCACATCATTCATATTTCATTAATACCGATAGCAATCTGCCCGTTTTATTAAATCTTCTGTAAGAATACAAAAAACCACTGCATCTTGTACAATAATTTAAATCTATAACACTCTCTACAAAATTCTCAAGTTTTAATTTAATAATTTTTCTCAAATCCAGATAAAACTTTCCGTCATTTTTTAAAAAAATATCATTGTTATTTATCAAAGATATAAACTTTTGTACAAGCTCAGAGTTAACCTCGTAGCATTTAGCACAAATCCCAGGGCCAACAACAGCATATCTCACGGTATCTTGTTCCATTTCAAAAATTTTTAAACACTCTTCAAGAATACCACTGTAAATACTTTTCCAGCCGCAATGGATATTTGCAATCATTTTATTGCCAACAAGTTGAACATTAAAACAATCTGCAGTCAAAATCCCTAATGCAACATTTTTTTTCCTGGTTACAAGACCATCTCCGGTTAAAAGGTGAACATCTCTATCAATATCTACAATAATATTTGAATGAATTTGAGACAGTGTCAAAACTTTTTTTAGTGAAAACACTTCATATAATTTTTCGTAATTTTTCGTCACACTCATCTCATCGTCATCTACATGATATCCAAAATTAAGACTCGAAAATTCACCTGAACTAAAGCCAGAAAATCTTGTAGTGGTAAAGCTTAAAACATTCTGCGGCAACCCTTCAGGCTTTAGATACATAATGCCTTTTTTTGCAGCTATCAAAATTAATTCTCCAAAAAATTTTTTATTTTTAAAAACTCATTTCTAATAACTTTTAAGTCAAAATTATGTGAAATAAGTTTTTCCCATTCAAACTCTTCACTAATATCATACATGTTATAGGCATTGGAATCAAATGCTTTTAAAGCATGTTTTACATCATAATTTTTGACATATAGCCTATAAAATTCATTGATACTACTGTTCCCTCTTGATATTGTTGCCTGTAAAAATGCTGTATTGTGCGACATAATATTAAATTTCAAATTTGGAATTTTTCTTAGACCTGAATTCAAATATTTAATTTTGTTACTGATACTTTTCTTGTTTTCAATACCAAAGTACTGCATAGGTGTAAAGGGTTTGGGGATAAATATATTTATTGACACTTTTATTTTACCAACCCTCTTAAATCTTTCAGACTGAATCTTTGTAAAGATAGATGAAATTTTCTGAATTCTTTCTACCATTAGCATTATGTCCTGAATTGTCTCTCCAGGCAAACCTATCATATAATACAGTTTTAAATTCAAAATACCTTTCTCAGCAATTATTTTAACCGCATCATAGATTTTACTTGAATCAATATTTTTATTTATAACTTTTTTAAGTTTTTCAGAAACTGTTTCTTCTGCAATTGTAATGGAGTTCACACCGCAATCCTTCAAAAGTGCCACCAAATCCTCATCAAGCGTATCAATTCTTAACGAAGAAACAGAAACATTTTTTCCCAAGTTTTTCAATTTTGTAAGGTGAGGCTTAATGTCAGGCAAATCTCCAAAGACGGCACTTATAATGCCCAACTGATTACCAAAACTGTTTTTTTTAACAATATCATAAAATATATCAAAATCCATAATACGATACGGCCTGTAAATATATGATGCAGAACAAAATCTGCAACCATACTTACATCCGATACTAAGCTCTGCCAAAAATTCACCGGCAAACTCCCCTTTTGATGTTTTGATGACAGAGCAAATAGGTCTTCTGTCTTTTTTGTAAGCCACCTTTGCCTTACCATTTCTTTCAGGATAAACACTGTAATCAAGAGTTTTTATAAAGCTTATCCTTTCATTTTTAGTTTTAAGTTTTAACATAAAACCCAAATCTTCTTTCATAGGTTCAAGGTCACCCACAAGCTGAAAATCAACAATATCAAGGAGCAACACTGGGTTTAAAAATGTAAGTACCCCACCTGCAATTATAAGAGGAAAGCTGTCATCTCTTGCGTCTCTAAAAACATCTATATGTTGTGATTTCAAAAATTTTAAAAGATTTAAAATATCCTCTTCATAATTTATGCTTATAAAAAGGATATCAAATTCTGCCAAAAATTTCTGGGATTCCAGAGATAAATTGTCTTCATAAAAGTCAAGGACAAATCTCTCGCAAACCACATCATCAATTGAATTTAAAAACCTGTATGCTTCCTGAAACCCAAGGTTTTGTGAAGCTAAGTCATAGGTGTTTGGATATAGTAAAGCTACTTTAATTGAGCCGTTTTTTATTATGTAGCCTTCTTCGGACTCCAAAATATCACGATAATGTTTTATAACTGACCATTTTTCCATTAAGTTTCTTTATTTATTCCAAGATGATTATTTGTCCGGCAATATTTTTTCTTTATACTTTCTTTCTTATTTTCTTTAATAATTTTTTCTTGCAGTTCGGTTTTTTTTTGACCAAGCAGTATTTCCACCTTTTTATTTATTTCAAGGACATTTTTTAGTTTTTCAAGGTCTTCTTCACTTATTTCGTTCAATTTAACGGCAATCTGATTTATCTGAGTAAAAAAATTCTGATATATCTCAATATATTCACCAAGATAGTCAGAGTCACAGTTTAAAATTTTTTCTGCGATTTTAACAAAATTGCCATAAATAATATCCAAATTATTATTCATTGTAAAAATATAATACAGCTATGCGTAAAGGTCAATTTTATTTGAAGAAATTTTTATAGATGAGTTTAGCAGTTTAATCAGATTTTCACCGCTTTTTTTCAAGGTTTCATTCCCTTTTGCAGCTATTTTAATTGCATAGACGCAACTATACTGCTGAAGTTTATAGTTACTTATCCCATGAATATCCATAAAAGCTCCGTTTTTATTCAAACGGGTAAAATTTTAGCACCTTATCAGGTTCAACCTTACTGTGGATATCCAACAACGATGATGTGTCCTGTTTCCTAAAAGCATCCTTTAGTTTATTAAGCACTTCATTTACATCATCGTCAGTCTTAAGCTGTGAGTATGAGTTTGCTGCAAGCCTGTTTTCCCTTTTTATTTCAACTATATCTGCAAATTTTTTTGAATCAGATACCTTTTCAGAGTTTTTCTCACTCTTTGCAGATATGTTGCTTTCAGCCTTCTTTTTACTCACATTACCGGTAAGCTTGTCCCTGATGTTGATTACGGAGTTATCAAAATTAATTGTCATATTACCTCACCCGGCAAAATTAACCGACCTTTTTTTATTTTCATTGCTGTTTTCTATTTCTTGCTCTTTTTCCACTATTTCTTTCCAGGCTTCCCTTAAATTTAAAAGAAGCTTGATGACTGAATTCACCTTTTCAGCATTTTTTTCCATATTTGCTTCTATCAGCTTCCAGACCATAAAATCGTAAAGCTTGAGAAGATTTTCCGCTATTTTACCGGCATCCATATTCAAAGTAGACATCAATTCGTATAATATATTTTCAGCTTTGATAATATTTTCATGAGCACCGGGAATATCCTTGGATTCAATTGCCCTGTTAGCCTGGCGTAAAAATTTTATTGCACCATCATACAATAGAAGAATCAGTTTACCTTTTGTTGCTCCTTCAATTTCATTCTTTAAGTAAGTTTTGTATGGATTTGAAACCATTACTCCTCCTTTTATTATTGATTACTTGCAAGAAGCTGAGTTAAATAGTTGCCTTGCTCTTGCAGCTGAGCTATTTGTTTTTCCATATATGTAAATTGGCTCCATACTCTTTCAAGGTAACTTGTAACACGTGTTTGTTCGCTATCCATTTGTTCGGCAAGATTGTACAACTGTCTGTCAATCGTACCAGAAGGCTGTATTTTAAGAGAAATCAAGCCTCCTGTAGACACATATTGGTTTACCACTTCCTCATATTTTCTCGCCCATCCTTTCGCAGAATCACTATTTTCCGCAAAAAGCCTGTAAACATCATCAGGACGCTCAGCAAGAGCATTTATAAAAGTTTCATTGCTTTTTAGTGTGTCTAAAATTTCATCATAATCTGTTGAATCCTTTACCAGCATCCCTTTTTTAAGAATGCTTATATCGCCACTGCCAGCTACATTTATTCCGATTTCACTAAGACTTGAATAAGTCCCGGTTATTCCGGTGACCTGATTTAAGAGGTTGCTTCTTAAGGAGTTTTTGAGCAAACGGAGTTCTGAACTTTTTGAAATAATGTCGTATGTAGTAAATTTATTCCATTTCTCTTCGTAGTCTTTCACCTCCTCACTCGTCATATTATTTTTTTCATCCTCTGTAAGAGGCGTTAAATATTTTTTGTCTTCATCGTCGATCTCTGGTGGACTTAACTTTTCAACTAACTGATTATAATGTTGTACAAACTTAGCAAAATATTCTACAGCCTTTGTGGTATCTGTTGAAATATCAAGTGTTACATTTTCACTCGAAGCATTTTTTATATTTAAAGTAACACCTGATATTATATCGTCTATTTTATTTGTATTTCTAACATAATTTATGCCATCAACATTAAGAACTGCATATTGGCCAGCCACCCCATATTCCGTTTGAACAGTTGTGTTATTTGTAAGATTTAGTGCTTCCAAAAATGAGCTGGTATCGTTAATTGAACCAAGTTTAATTTTATCAATGGAGTCAGTTGATTTTAACGTAACTTTGTCAGAAACCTCATCATAAGACATCTCAACATTGGCACCTGAATTGTTAATTTTATAAATTACGTCATTCAGGCTATCGGAGCTTGCATCCACATATATTGAAACACCATTTATAGTAAATATACCGCTGGTAATTGTTTTGGTGAATCCAGCAGAACTAAGCTTTTCAGTAGGGTCTATGGAACCATCACTTTTACCTGTAACCTTGGTGGCACCATCAGAAGAAGTTATTTTCAAGACGCTTAAAATATCGCTTGTATCCCCAAAATCTCCGAGAGTGATATTTTCGGCGCCTTTATTGTTTGCTCTTAATTCAATTCTATCTTCCAGGTCATTATAAGTGGCAGTAACGCCTGCGCCCGAAGAATTTATTATTGACAATAAATCATTAACGGATATGGCAGTATAATCATCAATAGTTATCTCAACACCGTTTATTGTAAAAGTTCCATTTGTGGAAGATGAAGGTGATTTTGCAAATCCTGCGTTCTGTAATCCGGTAACAGATGTATTTAGACCTGAACCGCTTGAAACTGCCCCTCCTAAAACCTTTGAATATGTTGCTGAGGAAACATTTAATGATGAGTCCTGTGCAATTAGAAAAGTACCGCTTGATAGTCCTGAGTCGGCAGTTAAACTAACACCCGGAATAAGCCCACTTCCAGTTGAGTTAAGCTTCGTTAAAAGATTGGCATAAGAATCAGAAACATGAAATTTTGAAATTTTGGTAACTGTAGAAGCAGTTATTGTAGAGCTTGAACCATCATATAATCCAAGGCTCTGACTTATAGAGTCAGTCCCGGAAGCAATGGCAAGGTTTTCCAATGAAGTATCGTATATCGCAAAATTCCAGCTGCCAGTAGTTGAATTAAAATCAGCTCTTATTGCCACATATTGTTTATTTGAAGTATTGTTGGCCGTATTTAACTGACTATTTAGAGAATTTTCAATATCATAGGCTATTTTGTTTATATCATCACCTGTAGTTGCAGAAACAGAAACTGAGTAACTCACAGAATTAATATTTAATGTAAAATTACCATTTAAGTCTGAAGTTAATTCACCTTTAGTATCAACTACAGATATACCAGCTCCTGAGTATTTTTTAAACTGGCCCAGGTTATTGGGTGAAAAAATATCTTCAGAAATATAATAGTCTATGCTTGAAATTGAGGTTGTTGAAATACTAACAGAGTGTACACCCTCAAGAAAGTCTGAAGGTCTTCCTGACAATTTTGTCACTCCAGCACCTGTTTCCGTAAGAGCTACATTTGTAAACTGACTGAATGTATATGAGTTTCTTGCAATTTGAGAAACAGTAATTGAGTGTGAGCCGTTTTTGGCAGAAATTGAAGATGTGGCTGAAAGAATTGATGTGTTTGAAACAGAAACATTCTTTGACTTAAAAGTTGATTCAAGTTTTAAATTTAATAAGTCTGCTTTTATAGTTGCAAGGTCGCTGCTTATTTCCTGGTAAATACTTTTTTCAAGGTTCTTGTTTGTATATTTTTGCTCAAGAGAGTAAAAAGTCTGTTTTGCTTGAGTAGTCAATGTTTCAACAATACTATTGGTATCAAGGCCAGATATTATGCCACCTATCCTTAAGTCCTGCATAAGCAAACCTCCGTGTCGCTCAACTTACATATCGGATATCAAAATAAAACCTTTAGAAAAAAGTTGAAAAATATGAAAAAAAATGTGAGATTAGGCATCAAGGATAGAGTATGAAGAAATTAATCGTTTACGACTGCGATGGCGTGCTTTTTAATAGCAAAAAAGCCGTATTGGCCTATTATGACTATGTTTGCGAAAAATTTAATCTGCCCAAAATAGACAGAAACAATGAAGATATGGTCAATATGGCGATGATGAAAACCAACGAAGAAATTTTGTCTATTCTGACTGACTCCAAAGAAAAATTAAACGAAATGCTTGATTTTGCCAAAAAGATGAATTTTACAAAATTTCTCGATTTGATGGAGCCAGAAGAACACTTGATTGAAACCCTTGAAAAACTTAAAGAAAATAATTTTAAGTTGGCTATTTTTACAAACAGAGGTTACTCTCTGCACTACCTTCTTAGCCACTTTAATATCGATAGTTATTTTCATTTTAAAGTCACATCTCTTGATGTGCAAAAAGCAAAACCACACCCTGAAGGTCTTTTTAAGATATTTGATTACTTTTCTTTAAAACCTGAAAATACGATATACATCGGAGATTCTGAGACCGATTACATGGCTGCAAAAGCATCCATGACCCCCTTCATAGGCTACAAGAAAAAGTTTGAAGATTCGATTTTTATGAGCCGTCATGATGAAATTTTTAAATACATTTAACCAAAAAAATTAGACAAATTCCTTCAAATCAACTTTCTCAGATTTTATATCCCCTACTATCCTTTGCTTCAACAGCTCAAATGCTTCAGTCCGGTCAGTGGTAAAAATCAATCTTTTTGCGGTATCACCACCGGATAAATCTATACATTTTTCTATTTCAGGCAGTACAGCCAGGCTTGAATCTATCAAAATAAGCTCAGGGTATAATTTGTGTATCTCTTCTTTTAACACCGGATAATGGGTACAGCCCAACACAAGTGTATCAACACCTTTATTTACAAGAGGTTGTATATATTCTTTCAATGCAAGTTTCGTAATTTTATGATTTATTCTCCCCTCTTCCACAAGGGGCACAAGCAACGGAGCAGGATTCTGGTATATCTCAATGGATGGGTCTAAATTTTTAATACTTTTACTATAAGAATTACTTTTTATTGTGCCAATGGTACCTATAACACCTATTTTTTTATTTTTGGTAAAATAAGCTGCCTGTTTTGCACCTGGGTCAACTACACCTATTACAGGGATACTGACTTTACTTCTCAGAAAATTAAGAGCAAATGAAGATGCAGTATTACAGGCCACAACAAGGCATGAAATATCAAATTGTTCAATGAGAAAATTTGCACATTCAAGACTGTATCTGCAGATAGTCTCTTCTGATTTATTGCCATACGGCACTCTTGCAGTATCGCCTAAATAATACACATCAAGAGATTCAAACTTTTCAATTATTGAACTGTAAACTGTTAAACCGCCTATGCCTGAATCAAATACACCTATTGCCATATCTACTCTTTAAAAAATATTGCCATTTCATCAAGTCTGGAAAGACACCTGTAAAACTTTTTACTGAAACATGATTCAAGAATTTCAGGTTTGAAAAAATCACTCAGTCCATATTTAGACTTAATAAAGAGCTTTGTATTGTAGTAGTAACAGTGATCAATAAGATGGGCAAATCTGAGTGCATTATTTAATGCATCAAAAGGGGTCATTTTATCAATAAAAATTGCCTCGCACCTGGAAGGGATAACAAAATATTTAAAAGGGTGGTTATCAACTAATGTGTCAATAAGTGCAGAAAAATTAACAAGCATCTTGCTTGTTTTTTCTACATTGTAATCCCTGAAAGTATCAAGAAATGTCTTTGTAGCTATTCTCTGGTTAAGAATTTTTTTTCTCTTCCTGTAATCAAGTCCTTCGACTACAACAGTCTTAAAAGCTCCTGAAATAATGCCCATCTCCCTTGCAAATTCATCTACCTGAAATTTAAGTTTCCCGAGATCTGATGGCAAAGTATTTGATGTAGTGATAATTAAAGTATTTTTATTTATCAGTAGAAAAAATTTTGCCATCATCCTTGTGGTCGCAGGATCATCAAGCTCAAATTCATCAAGAAGCAAAAGCTTAAGTCTTGAAAATTCTTCAGCTGTTTTTTCAAGCCCTATATAATTGAAAAAATAACATAACTCAGCAAAACTTAAAAATGCTTTTGGTACATTTGCTGTATTATAACAGGCACTTAACAAATGAGTTTTACCTACACCGTAACCACCGTCAATATACAAGTTGTTTAAAGTTTTTTTATTGTCATTTATTTGCTTTGCTTTAAATAATCCAAAAAATCCTTTTTTTGTTATGGAAGAATCTTTTTCATTGTTAAGTTTAGAAATTTTATTCATCAAAGTATCTTTTATGTAATGCTGAGAAGGATAATTTGGATCAGGGATATAATTTTCAAAAGTACAGCCGGAAAATTTGGGGTGAGGTCTCAGATTTACAAAGCACTCCTCTATGGAAACATCAAAACTTATATCATTTAAATCCAGAATCATGACTTTCTGCCTTAATGATTATTTAAAACCCCGATTTTTTAAAGAAAAATATGGAAAAATGCAAGCGGTTTCTAAAAAATTATCTTATGCCTCTTCCATTTTTTATCAGTTTTTTATTTTCATACATCTTTTCATCCGCCTGTTTTAGTGCGGCGTCAAACTCATCTTTGTTTTTTGCAATAGCATACCCTATTGCCATCGAAACCTTTGATTCAAGACTTTTATTCAAGCTATTTTGAGTCTGAATAATTCTATTGTAAAGATTTTTCACCAATTCTGTATTGGCATTTTTAATAATTACTGCAAATTCATCTCCGCCAATTCTTGCAAGACAGTCATCCATTCTAAATGAATTTTTCAAGATTTTTGAAGCATTTTTTATTAGCTCATCCCCAGCAATATGCCCCAAGGTATCATTTATAACTTTTAAGTCATTAACATCAACCATAAAGAAAGCTATCGGATAGCTTCTGCCACCTCTTACCCTTTCAATCTCCGACTCAAAGTATGCCCTGTTATAAATACCAGTTAGCTTGTCATGTGTGCTTGCATATTTTAAACTGTCTTCAGATTTCTTTTGAATGATTGCTGATGCAATTATATTCGTTACAATTTTGAGAAATTCTGCTTCCCTTATACTCCAAACCCTGACCTTCTCACTATCTTCGTACGAAATAAAACCAAAGATATGACCTTTTTCATAAATAGGATACATTATCAAAGAGATTGTTTTAGTCACATTCATATAATCATTTAAGAGTTTATCATTATTATTTATATTCCCAATAATAATACTTTCAAAATCAAGCCTTTTAAACAACTCCCACAATAAATTATTATCAGAGATATCAACATCACCTTCTTTAATAGTCGAAAGTGATTTTTTTATTACTCCATCATCCATTTCATAAATGTTAATTTGCGATAACCCGAGATAATTTTTTATTAAATTTAAATTCTCTTTTATACTTTCATTTAAATCACTACCTTTGTATATTCGCTGTAAAAGCTCAGAAATAAACTTTTCAGTCTCATAATCCTTTTTTGTGTTTTCAATAACATTATAATAATCTGTAACATCCTGCAAAAGAACAGTGCATCCTGCAATTTCGTCATTCTCAATAACCGGGGAAGTTA
>NZ_JBSQOT010000047.1:0-10676 GCF_055117995.1 Deferrivibrio sp.
ATGAGTAATCATTATCATATTGTCCTTAAAATTGACCAAGAAGCAGTCTACGAATTATCTGACGAAGAAGTTTTAAATAGATGGAAAAAGCTATATAAACTACCTGACTATGCAAATACTTATCTTAAAGATTGCAGTAAATTACCTACTTACGAAAAAGAGCTTGCGGAAGATTACATTCACAAGATAAGAGAAAGATTATATGATATTTCCTGGTTTATGAAGTCGTTAAACGAATACATTTCCCGGCGTGCCAATAAAGAAGATGGCACAAAAGGTCACTTCTGGGAAAGCAGATTCAAATGTCAGGCATTGCTTGATGAAAAAGCAATATTGTCTGCACTTGCCTATGTTGATTTAAACCCTATTCGTGCAGGTATGGCCGAATTACCTGAATCATCTGATTTCACTTCCATAAAAGAGCGTATAGAATGTGAAAAAGAGTCAAAGTTACCTCATAAACTAATGAAATTTGATACACAAGAAAAAGAAAAAAACACTATTCCTTTTGGCTTTAAAGAATATTTAGAGCTTATTGATTGGCTTGGAAGAGTTGTAAGAGAAGACAAAAGAGGCAGTATTGATAAGAATAAACCAAAAATTTTGGAAAGACTTGGTATATCCGCTGATGGTTTTGCGGAGTATTCTCATAAGCTACTGAAAGAATTTGGCAACGCTGTAGGGTCTCCCGAAATCATCCATCGCCTCTATACAACAAGAAACCTCAAGGGGATGAAAGGGATTAAAGCCGCCAAAAAAATATTTGCAGCATAACCTGCTGACCATTTTACATTAAAGCATTCGGTATACTTATACCGTTTTATCTGTTTTTTTTGTTTATCGTGGCCATTTAATTTATATCTTTTTGAATTTTAATTTTAATAATTTTTATTCAACTTTTGTCTACTTCTCTCAAATTTTTCAGAAGTTAATTTTTAAAAATGCCTACTCTAATAGATGCCAATCTAATAAATGCCTGTCCTTTTATTATGTCTAAATGCCTGTCCTTTTATTAGTGAATGCCAATCTAATAAATGCCTGTCCTTTTATTATGAAAATTATAAAAACATCGGTACAATTACAGGTACCAACGCACTCAATATAAAACCATGTGCAAAGGCAACAATTGCAGCACTCTCACCAGCATATTTTTCAATTATAGGCAGAGTGGTATCCATAGAAGTTGCGCCTGCAGGGGTTATGGATACGTATGGGCCTACCCTTTTTGCTATCACCGGTATCAGCACTATACTCATCATTTCCCTAAAAACATTTGCAAGAAATGCGATGCTTCCAAGGTCAGCGCTTTTCATCTTGGAAATTATTACAGCTGAAAGCGAATACCAGCCAAACCCGGCAGAAACTGCCAGACTATCTTTTGCATTTAAGGTAATAAAAAATGATGCAAAATACCCACCAATCAAAGTACCTGCAACCGTACCAACAGGGACAAGGAATGCAAATTTATCCTTTGTAATAAGCCTCAATACAGCATTTTTATCTTTGCCAATATCATACCCAATAATAAGCAGAAGCAGGTAAAGCGAATATTCAGTTATATTTCCAGAATATTCCACCAAAATTTGGGGTAAAATTTCAAATTGTGCTGCAACTACTCCCAATATTGTAAATAAAATCATCATAATTATCATTGCTTTGAAAATCTCCTGAAAATTCTGACCATTATAAAAACAACTATTACGCTGAACAAAATACTAAAAGAAGCTATTACAAAGGCACTTAATCCAAAATTTGCAATCTTTAACTTCAAGTTTGGGTCTTTGCCAATCCCCACTCCCATAAAGAAAAGAAGACACAGGACACTTAAAGACATAAAAATATTTTTTACTTTTATAATGCCATTAGCACTTGAAAAAAATATACCAAAAAACACACCCACTGCCAGAAATATCAGATAATTAACCATAAGTTCTCTTACTAACTCATTATAAAACAAATTACAAGAACAAAGAATACAGAACATAAACAATTTGGGCTACTGATACTTAACATTCTGTGAGAAAAGGATTAGTTTTGGAATAAAATTTCCAATAAAATTTTCCATATTAATCTGTTTTTTTCTTGACAAGTATAGCTAATTTACATATAAGAACATTCTCTTAAAAATGAGGTTTGCCTGGGTGGTGGAACTGGTAGACACGCAGGACTAAGGATCCTGTGGGAGTAATATCCTGTGGGGGTTCGAGTCCCCCCTCAGGCATTTCTTTTCAAATCATAACAAAATTAAAAAATAGACGCATTTTCAGACATGTGCTTTAGACAATTTTTTGCCTATCAAAGACACAATGACAACAATCAGTGACGAACAAAATATCATAATTATCCCGAGCGCCGACAATCTGCCCCACAGTCCGTCTTCAGAAAATCTCAATATCTGTACTGCCAGCACCTCTGAGCCCGGTCTTGACAGCACAACAGAAAGCGTTAATTCTCGGAAAAACATTGTAGACATCAAAATCCACGAAGAGACTATCCCTGGAATCAAAAGCGGTATAATAATTTTCTTTAATGTTGTAAAATATGATGCACCGCAAACCTTTGATGATTCTTCAAGACTGTCGTGAATCTGAATAAATGCACTGCTCAAAGGTCTAATCCCATATGGAAGATATGTGGCAATATATCCGATTAAAAGTGCCCATATTGTTCCATAAAGAGGAGTTTTCACAAAAAACCACATAAATCCAACGCCAATTACAATACCTGGAAATGAAAACGACAAAAAACTCAGGCTTTCAAGTAAGCCAGCAGATTTGGTCTTTACCTTGACGATTACATATGAAACAAACACTGATAAAATTACCCCTATTGTAGCGCCAAATACCCCTAAGAATAAGCTATTTTTTAAGGACAACAATGAAATAGGGTCTTTTAATACCTCTATCCAATTTTTAAGGCTCATCATTGGAACAGCCCTCATTGACGGAGCCATTATGTATGGAGTAAGAGATGTATAAATAAGTACAATTACTGGCACAATAATCAGTAAAAATGAAATAAACGCAACTATGAAAAATAAAGGATATTTGCTTGATTTCAGATTTACTACCGAAGGTTTAAACCCCCTGCTCGAAATAGTCACGAATCTGCTCGTTTCCGAAGTCAGATATCTGTATATGTATATCAAAATAACAGATGCAACAAGGGCACTCATCCCTATTGCAGCAGCCATACCGTAATCGGCCGAAAATCCTGATGCTATTACCCTGTAAATGTGAGTAGAAAGAACGTATATTCTCCCGGGCATACCTATAACAGAAGGCACAGCAAATGAAGCAAGACTTCTCACAACCACAAGGATAAAAGATGCCATAATTGCCGGTCTCAAAACAGGGAGTGTTATACGGAAAAACGTTTTTATATCTGAAGCCCCGCATACCTTTGATGATTCTTCAAGAGAGATATCAAATGCACTCATAGCAGGTGCAATTATAAGATATGCTATCGGCAAATCCAAAAGCCCTTCCACAAATATCATCCCTGAAAGACTGTAAATATTAATTGGAGTGTCACTCAGATTAAACATATTCATCAAGAGAGTATTCAAAATCCCATTGCTCGGATTTAAAAGTAATACCCAGCTTACAGCAAAAAGAATATGAGGAATCATCATCGGAATTATCGAAATCACCTTGAATAAGAATTTAAATGGTATATTTGTCCTCGTATTCATATAGGATAAAAATATAGCAAGGACAGTTGCAAAAAAGGCAGAGCCTACCACAAACAACACGGTATTTTTGACAATCCCCAAAAATTCAGGATCAGTATATGCCAAAATATATTTTTCAAACGTAAACCCGCTAAAAGTCCCAAGGTCTTTCAAAAAGCTGCCCCATAAAAGCATAAAAACAGGACATATAGTCAAAAAGCCAACAATTATAATTAAAGTTAATGTCAAATTTCTCCTGAACAAATAAATCTCCTAATCGTCAATTATTACTGTATATTTTGGCTCAAAACACACAAACACTTCATCATTTTCCCTCAACTCTTCATCAGGGCTTATTGTAACTGAAAAAATATTGCCATTCACATCCACTTCGGCCTCATAATATTCACCAATAAAGATAAGATTTTTTAACCTGCCTTTTATACAATTTAAATCTTTTAAAGGTTCATTTTTAAGCTTTATAAATTCTGGTCTTATAAAAAACATCGCATCTTTATCATTAGAATATTCTCCTGATGCAACCCCTTTTATATCTCCAAATAGTGTGTTTAAAACGGTAAATTCCCCATCTTTTTGAGAAAATTTTCCCTTAAAAATATTTACTTTGCCTATAAAATCAGCCACAAAACTGCTTCGTGGTCTAAAGTATATCTCCTTGGGTGCACCTGTTTCAATAACTCTACCACTTTTCATAACTGCAATAACATCTGACAGAGCAAGCGCCTCTACCCTGTCATGAGTTACATAAATCGCAGTGATACCAAGCTCGGTCAGAAAAGTTTTAAGCTCCCTTCTGGTCTCTTCCCTTAACTTTGCATCAAGATTGCTCAACGGCTCATCAAACAAAATCACTTTAGGCTTTGCAACGAGCGCCCTGGCGAGAGCAACCCTTTGTTGCTGACCCCCTGAAATTTTTGTCGCAGGTCTGTTTTCAAAACCTTCCAGCTGCACAAGCCTTAAAACATCCTTTACCCTTCTGTTGATTTCATCCTTTTTGAGTTTAAGATTTTCAAGAGGATATGAAATGTTTTGAAAAATAGTCATATGAGGCCAAATGGCATAAGTTTGAAAAACCATCCCAAGCCCCCTTTTTTCAGTAGGGACATAGATATTTTTTTCAGAAGAAAAAACAACCTCACCATCAATCTCAATTTCTCCGCTATCAGGTGTCTCAAGGCCTACAATTGACCTTAATAATGTAGTCTTACCACAGCCACTTGGCCCAAGTAATGTGAAAATCTTGTTGGATGGTATTTCAATATTTATATCATCAAGTGCTTTTATTACTTTCCCGTCAGCATGATAATATTTACGCAAACCTCTGATTTTTATCATAACCCACCATTATAAAAATAGGGGGGGTATCCCCCAACACTTTAATTATAAAAGATTTTTTTAAATTCGGCTCCCCATTTTTTTATCTCTTCATCTGATAATTCCCTGATTGGCAATACTTTTGCCTTTTCAATTCCATTTATCGGCGGAAATACACCTTTTGCAAGGACATATTCCCCTACTTTGTCAGCAAGCATCTGCATATTTGATGCTGAAAGCCAGTACTTGAAAAAGAGCTCAGCAGCATTAGGGCGAGAAGATTTTTCCACAAGGGCTATCCCCCTTGGAGAGCCTAAGAGTGTGTCAGTTTTTGCCCAGTCAAGAGGTGCTGGAGCCTTGGTAATTATATATTTGGGCATTGATATACCAAGAAGTTTTTCTCCACTTTCGATTGGTGCTGGTGTAGGGCTGAAAGATTTTACAAACATCGGCTTATTGGCTGCAAGCTTTTTAAGAAAATCCATCCACGCTTCATTGCTTCCAAAAATATTGTTTTCCTTCAAACCAACAAGCCATGAGATAGTTGTAGCATGTGATGCAGGGTCTGGCATTACAATCTTATTTTTCCATTTCGGATCAGTCAAATCTTCATACTTTTTAGGTATATCATCCCCTTTTACAAGCTCTTTATTATAAATGATTGCAACATACTCAATACCAAAAGCAGCAATGTAATCATCAGATTTTGCCCAATCCGGATAATCTTTCAAATAAGATTTGTCATATTTTTTCAATACCCCTTTATCCTTTAAAATCTGCAAAATAGGCATAGGTCCCTGGACCACATCAGCCTGAAGTTTACCTGCTGAATACTCAGTAAGGACAGTAGCCAGATACTTGGATGTGGAAATTCTTGTGTAAATACCCTTAATCCCGGTATCTGCCGTAAATTTTTCCATCAATGGCTCAATTGCCGTAATGTTAGCATACAGATTAACCTGCCCTTCTTTTTTGGCCATATCAGCGTCAAATGAATACACAGCAAAACTAAAAAGAAAAAAAATCATCACAAGCAACAACTTTTTCATAAATCCTCCTTCTATTGTTTTACTACCCTTTTGCCAAAGGCTTTTAAAGTTATACCTCTTTTTTAGCCAATTTTATAATTTTTTTATTACTCTGTTTTTTTGCCTATGCTTCTTTTTTAACTTTTTCCCATTTTCTGAGTAATCTACATTATATTCCAGCTCTTCAATCCCTTTGAGATTTTGATAAAAAGCCTCTTCAAGTCTTGAAACAAACTCTTCCGATTTCACTGCCACCACATTTAATTTTGAAAGATAATTTATAATTTCATTATCTGATGTTACTACAACAATCCCTCTGTCCTTCCCAGCCATATCCATAATATATTTATCCGCACTAACGCCACTGTCTGTAAATATCACCGTAACCCCTTTTATACTAAACTTTTCACACTTACGACCATCAAAAACAATTGCTATTTTATGTCCTTTAATTTTCTTGTAGGAAAAAAGCAATTCAGCAAGATATTGTCTTTCTTCCTCCAATACGTCAAAAGGCTCCCTGTGAAAAATTTTAAAAAGGAGATTATACCCGTCAATTACCAATCTCATAAATTTCCTTTCAAATCCTCTACAAATCTCTTATTCCCCATCACCTTTATAATTATACCTTTTTCGCCGTAATTTTGCTCAACTATCTTTATATTGTATTTATCAATCAGATAAAATATATTTTGACTCTTTTCAAATGGCACAACTATGGTCTCAGCATAAATCTCATAAGTATCAACTAATTTTGAATTTTTAAGCGCAAGGTTAGCCGCATCAGAATAAGCCTTCACAAGCCCGCCTGTGCCAAGCAATATTCCGCCAAAATATCTCACGGTGAGAATTGCTGCATCCTGTACATCGCTATATCCGAGAACATTTAATGTGGGTTTTCCGGCTGTACCTTTAGGCTCACCGTCGTCAGTAGATTTTAACTCAACATTTCCGCTACTATCTATTTTTTTATATGCCCATACAATATGTCTTGCTTTCGGGTGATTTTTCTTAAGTATTTCAAGTTTTTTTTCAAATTCATCAATATGTACCGCATAAGAAATAAATTTTGATTTTTTAATTTCTAACTCAGCAAATCCTTCTTCTGAAATAATTATCATACCCAATCTTCTTTTTCTATTTTCCTGTTGTAAAGTTATATTCTTTGTAATATATTCCTGCAAGATGAAAGTTTATAAAAATCTTGAACAGTTTGATATTCAAAAAGATACTGTAGTTACCATAGGAAATTTTGACGGATGCCATATAGGACACAGGAAGATTATATCCAGAGTAGTCGAGCTTTCAAAAAAGTACAATTTTGAGCCGGTGCTATTTACATTTAACAACCACCCAATGAAACATTTTGGCGCAAACATTGAACTGATTATGTCTGATGAAAAAAAGGCAGAAGTTATTTTTAGCCTTGGCATAAAGCACTTAATCAGCGTTGATTTCACTGATGAATTTGCCAATATGTCAGCGGAGCTTTTCGCCCGCGAAATTTTATCAAAAAAGCTAAACGCCAGATATGTTGTCGTAGGATATGATTACAGGTTTGGCAAAAAAAGACAGGGGGATTTTGAGCTTTTAAAGATGCTCTCATCAAAACTTGGCTTTAATGCAATAAAAATCGACAAAGTAGAAATTGATAACATCACTGTTTCCAGCACCAATATCAGAAAACTGATAAAAAACGGTGACATCGAGCTTGCAAACAAGATGCTTGGCAGAGAATTTGAAATGTCAGGCATTGTAACCGACGGAGACAATCTGGGAAGGCTCATAGGATACCCCACAGCAAATATTTCTTTTGACAACTATATCATTCCAAAATATGGAGTGTATATCACAAAAACTGTTGTTGGCGAAAAGAAATATCCATCATTGACAAATGTCGGGATAAGGCCCACTATTAAAGACAGCAATGAACTAAGAATCGAGACATATATCCTTGACTTTGACAGCGACATTTATGGGAAAAAGATAGATATATGTTTTTTAAAATATCTGCGAGAAGAAATGAAATTTGAAACATTCGACGAATTAAAGAAAAAAATTGATGAAGATGTAAGAAAAGCAAAGGATTTTTTCAAAATACCATGAAAATAGCACTTATCAGCCTTGGTTGTCCCAAGAATCAGACAGACTTGGAATACCTGGCAGGGGACTTGAAAAATGACGGGATAGAATTTACAGACAATATCGGTGATGCAGATGCGGTGATTGTCAATACATGCGGTTTTATTGAGCCGGCGGTTAATGAGGCCATAGAAAATATCCTTATGGTAAATAAGGAAAAAAGAGCTGACGCAAAACTTATTGTGACCGGTTGCATGGTGGAAAGATACAAAAATGAATTTTCAAATGAATTTCCTGAAGTTGATTTTTTTACCGGAGTTGGTACGCTATACAAGGTAAGAGAATATCTGGAAAATAAAAACACTCATAAAGCAAAAAGAGAATTTTATGGTAGCAACAGAATGTTGCTTAATACTCCTTATTATGCATATCTTAAAATATCTGAGGGTTGCAACAACAATTGTTCCTACTGCACCATCCCCTCTATCAGGGGGCGACTTGTCAGCAGAAATACAGATGATATTTTAAGGGAAGCTGAAAATTTAGTAAAAAATAATGTAAAAGAACTTATAATCATTTCTCAGGATACAACAAAATATGGAATTGACATCTACGGAAAACCTAAAATAAAAGAACTTCTAAAATCAATTTCCAGAATTAACGGCGACTTTAAAATAAGGTTGCTCTACCTAAACCCTGATGGTATCGATAAAGATTTTATAGATTTTGTTTTCAAGAATGAAAAAATTTTGAACTATTTTGAGGTGCCTGTCCAGCATTTCAGTGACAAAATATTAAAACTTATGAACAGAAAATCCGATTCAAACAAAATAAAAGAAGTTTTTGAATACATCAGAAGCAAAAATGATTTTTCAATCATAAGAACAACCGCAATTGTAGGCTTTCCGGGGGAGACTGAAGAAGATTTCTTAAAACTTCTGGATTTTATCGAGCAATACAAACCTGACTTTGCAGGTTTTTTCCCTTATTACAAAGAAGAAGGCACAAAGGCTGCAAATATGAAAGATATGCCTTCGAAAAAGGCAATAAGAAACAGACTCTCAAGGTTAAAAAAGGCACAGAAAAAAAATACAATGCAAACTCTAAAAAATTTAAAAAAAGGTTTAATCGAATGCTATGTGGAAAAGTCAAATGATGATTTTGAATTTATCCTTGAAGGAAGAGCAGCGTTTCAGGCACCTGAAATTGACGGCAAAGCATTTTTTATTGACGGACATGCAGATAAAGGTGCAGGACCATACAAATGTAAAATAAAAAGAATTGTATATCCTGATATATATTGTCAAATTGTAAAATGACTGTTATAAGATAACGTTTAAAATCAAAAACAGAGGTACCTATGAAAAAAATGCTTTTATCAGCTTTGCTGGTCATATTTTTATTTACCGGATGCTCAAAAAAGCCTGAGGAAACCAAAAGTGCAGATGTCTGGCTAAAAGAGGGGCTGACATATTTTGAAAAAGGGAAATATAAAAAGGCTGCAGAGGCATTTGAAAAATCCATTATAGAAGCTGACAATCCGGAAATAGCAGCACAGGCTCAGATATTTCTTGCCGACTCATACTTTTTCCTGAAAAATTACGAAGAGGCCATACCTTCATACGAAGAATACCTTGATATATATCCTGATAGCGAATATGCAAAACAGGCGCTACACAGACTTGCACTTTGCTATTACAGCCAGATTGATACCATTGACAGAGACCAGACGCCTACAAAAAAGGCACTTGAAAATTTTACCAAACTTAATGAAAAATACCCTGAATACGCAAAAAATGCAGATGTCCCTGCAAAAATCAAAGAACTCAGAGAAATGTTGGCTGAAAGAGAATATTATGTTGCAAAATTTTATCTAAGAACCAAAAAATACAAAGCAGCTGAAATGAGATTTACCAATATTGTAAAAAATTTTAGAGATACTCAAATTTTCCCAAAAGCCGCTATCGACTTTGCAAAATATATGGTAGAATATACAAATAACAAAACTGAAGCAATATACATACTAACAGAAGCACTTAAAAACAAAAACGGTCAAAAATACTTAAGCGAGGTAAGCAGTCTTCTTGGCAAATTGCAGGAAGATTTGAAAGTCAATTAAGGTATACAATGAAAGAAAACAACATATTTTACCTCCTTGAAAGAGGGAAACTTGATTTTGAAGCCGGTAAGTATTTAGAAGCAAAAGAGAAGTTTGAAAAATTTATTAAAAAAAACAAAAATTTTGCTGACGTCTACTGCAAACTTGGCTATATATATTTTATTGAAGACAATTATCTCAAAGCAATAGAGTTTTTCAAAAAGGCAGTTGAAATAAACCCTTCATATACAGAAGGGCTTATAAATCTTACCACATCATTGCAATTTATAGGTGAAAATGAAGAGGCTATGAAATATATGAACCAGCTGAAAAGTGTAAGCTATCTTGAAGGGATAGCTGACAAACATTCGCTCGGCAAGATATCAAATATGCATTGCGAAACTGCTGATGCTTACATGAGCCTTTTTATGTACAAAAATGCAATTGATGAATACGAAAA
>NZ_JBSQOT010000048.1:0-10188 GCF_055117995.1 Deferrivibrio sp.
GCAATCTCGTTAGCATTTTTACCGGAAACTTCAACTGCAAAACAAACGATGTCTTTCTCGTCACATATTTTTAAAAATTTTGTTAAGATGTCAATACTTATCTGCTTGTTTGAATCCCACACCAATACCATCTTTTTATCTTTTATACCGGCTGCTTTTTCAATAGGCTTATCCAAAGATTCAAATTCTGATAAATCGATCTTATCATTAATCTTCAGATTTTTAATTGGAAAAGCATATGATATATTAGCAATAGCAAATACTATTAACAAAAATAATGTTCTAATCATAACAGTCACCTTATTCTGTATATTTTACAGGATTGAGACGATCATACTCTTTTGGCTTGTGGCAACCTACCACACAGCTACCGCCGGTCTTTGTTTTTGTGAAATTAATAGGCAATTCCCAGCCACCACTACCAAAAGGTACTGATTTTCTAACATGATTCTGTTGATTAGAAGCATGCACTTCATGACAAGCTTTACAACTTCTTCCTTTACCTTTAATCATTACATGTAAGTAATGAAGATTCCTGTCACCATTTCTAAAACCAGTATATTTTGTTGTATTTGGATATTTTAACACATCATCATTATGGCAATTGAAGCATAACTGATATAACCCATCAACATATTGATTGTAAAATTTTTTCGGGAAAGCCATTTTTAAAATAAAAGGATTTTCCGCACCATGCACGTTATGGCAGGCTGTACACCCATCGGATGCAACAGGGCCATGAACATACTTTGACTCCTTGACTCTTTTCCCGATATCCCCATGGCATTCAAAACAAACATTTTTTTCATCCGATTTCAACAGCTTACCATATGCAGATGCATGAGGGTTGTGACACTGTGCACATTCTCCGCTAGCAACAGGCTTATGTTGAAATTTTGCATTATCAACAAGTTTTGACAGATTTTTATTCTCTTTGTGACAACTCATACATAAATCTTTTTCTGATTTTGCATTTAAGTGAAATGGAACATCTGAATTGTGAGGATCATGGCATTTTGTGCACCCTTCTTTTACAGGTTTGTGAACAAATTTATTGTTAAAATCACCTTTTTTGTCATTATGGCACTTATAACATATTTTATCTTCTGCGTCTCTCAATTGATACTTATAATCGGAGGCATGTGGGTCATGGCAAGAAGCACATTCACCCACTGCTACCGGACCATGCAAAAACTTTTTTACTGTCTTATTATTTTCATGGCATTGAAAACAGGTATCCGATTCTTTTTTCCCGATTATAAAATACTTATTATTGGCACCATGAGGATTATGGCAAGTTGTACATGAGCCGTCAGTAACAGGAGCATGCACATATTTACCATCAACTTTATTGTCATGACACATAATACATACAGGCTGGTCACCTGTCGGTGAAGCAAAATCAATAAAGCTCTTTGGCTTCTCTGAATGCTTCTTATAATTTTCCTCACTTGCAGCATGGCATACATTGCACTGACCAGCAGATACCGGACCATGAGTAAACTGATTTTTCATAATATCAGTATGGCAGTTTCCGGTAGTACATGTCACTGCGTATGCATTAAAAGTAAGCAACATAAAAACAAATAAATAGCCTAACAACTTCATTGACTTCATTAAAATCCTCCAGCAATTTTTAAGAACGAATTAAGCAATTTATATACCAAATTAATTTCCAATTAGTAACTCCATAAAAGTTTTCTTTCGTTTCTTTTTATCATTATATTTTTCTTTTCTTAACTTATCAGTATGATAGTACTTATATCTTAGCATTGTTTCTTCCCCATGACAAGTTGAACAAAAAGTAATAATCCCTTTATACTTCAAAAAACTATTCAAAACATTTCCTTCAGTATTTTCAGTAACCTTATAATCGTGACTTTCACTCCACTTATGAACATCATGACATGTAGCACAAGTAATATTCCCTGTTAAAGACTTTTCTCCATTTTTCTTAAAAAGAAATTTATTTGGCAAATCTTTTTCAAGTTTAAACGTCATAGGAATCTCAGGGTGACCATAAATATTAATCGCCTTAGTCTTGGCGATTCCATTTTCGCTATGGCAACCTAAACATATTTCTTTTACAAAATCTTTATTCGCATCGACATCTTTCTTATAAAAATACTTGTTATTCTCTGAATAATTGTGAACAGTGTGGCATGCATCGCATACGGAATCTTTATCTTTGAAGATAAGACTCATATTGTGCTCCGAATAAAGCACATCTTTTTCTTTTTGATGGCATGAAATACATAGTTGATAGGATTTTAAAATATTTGATGGAAATAAATATTTATTATTTATATGTGGCTCATGGCATGTTTTACAAACAACTTCCCCGTTGTGAGTATAAAAATCTTTAATTTTTTCGTCCTTCATGCCGATATGACTTGTTTTAATGATGTTATTTCCAAAAATATTTTTATCACTATGACAGCTTTCACAAGTGCGAATTAATACAGCATCTTCAGTTTCACCTCTTTTGTGGATATCATGACACAAGTAACAATTCTCTTTTTTAAATTTACCGGACATATCTCTAAAATGTGTTGAATTATGAGGTGAATCCAAAAATTCTTTCTTATCTTTATGGCATTGAAAACAAAAACTATCTTCTTCATATTTAAGAAATCTGTTTTTCCCTTTCTGTTGACTGTGCGGATCATGACATGAAATACAGCTAAGATTTTCCTTGATGGCATTTTTTTTATCTTTGATAGTGCCAAAAGGGTGCAATACTTTAACAATATTGTTTTTTGCAACACCATTAGTATTATGGCAAACTTCACAATAATCATTATCATTATTATAATCCCACTTAATAGACATCAAATATTTATTGCTAAAGGAATTATGAACCACATGACAATTTTCGCATAAACCTTTTTTCTTTTGATCATGGTGTTTTGAATTAAAAATACCATTTTTTTCAATATGGCAACTTATACAAAAATCATCCTTATTGCTAAAGTTAATCCTCAAAAACTTTTTATTCTTACCGGGTTGATGAGGGTCATGACATGTGGCACATTGAATTTTTGAATCGTAAAGCTTGAAGTTATCAGGAATAACATCATGAACAATTTTGTTAACCGGGTGGCTATTTTCCCCGGGTATAAATTGCTTTGCTACCCCATTCTTATTATGACAGTCTACACATATATCTTTAATATCTCTTTTCAAAAGATATTTATTCTCAGAATTATGAATATTATGACAGCTGAGACAAGTTATATCATTTAAACTATGTTTAGAACCTAAAATATCTTTTTTATTGTCATGACATTTTAAACATATAAAATCATTTTTGACTTCAGCCCTTAAAAAATTCTTTTCTTTACCGTGTGAATCGTGACAAGTAGCACAATTGATAAATTTGTCATTATTTTCCTTATTCATTTCACTAAAATAATTTATACTTTTTGTAAATAACGGTAAATCTTGACTGTTTTTAACCTCAACACTTACCGGATGATTAAATCTATCCTTGAAAATCCTTTTTTCGCCAACTATGTCAGCTTCTTTATGACAAGATAAACATGCTTTACTTAATAAATCCGTATCTATATTTGGCAAATTAACTCCCCAACCGTGAGGGCCATGACATGCTGAACATGTTCCATATTTATCCGGTGTCTGACCAAACATATTTTTAAACCCTTTTTTCTTTTTTAAGTCATGGCTTGTGTTTTTCACTGATACCTTATTCTTGTGACAAGTAAGGCAAAGTTTATCATCTTTATTATCAACTATTAATAATTCTTTATTGATACCTTTATGAGTATTGTGGCAGCTCAAGCAAATTATCCTGCCATCCTCAAACTTTCCTCCTAAACTTTCTACTTCTGAAATCATTGTGTTATCTGTTGGTATATTTACAGGGTGGTTTAATACACCTTTTTTGTATTGTTTTTTAGAATCCAATTTATCAGTATGACAAAAAGAGCAAATTTCTGAATTTCCAATTTTACCTAATAAAATCTTTTTCCCTTTAGGGCCGTGAGGAGTGTGGCAACTTTCACATATTATTTTCTCATCATCCCCTAACTTTCCTTTATTTTCAACTAATTGCCGTGAAACACTCATTTTACTATTTAGCTTGGATTCAGGGTGATTATAATGACCTTTTTTATCCGAGTGACACATTTTACACAACTGTGAATTAGTATTTTCTACTCTTAAGAAAACACTTCTGCCTATGTCCCCTTTGTTAATATCCTTTGTGCCATGAGCAGTATGGCAAGTCCTACACTGAATCTCTCCGTTTTCAAGGGGCAATTCATTAGGAATTTTCATATTTGAAGGTGGTTTTATACCAACTTTATGCATATCATTAGCCCATACACGTAATCTGCTATCAGCTACTGAGCCGTCGTGGCAAGAAAAGCACATCCTTTCGTTTGCAACAATTCTGTCCTTTTGGTAGTCTACTATTTCAGTCCCTTTTAGCTCGTAAATAAATGAATCCATCCACTCATAGTGACAAATTGCACATTCTTTTGCAGATTCTTGACCTGTAAATGAATAGCTTTTAGATAAACAAAATAGCAAAAATATGCAGAATAATATGGGTATCTTATTTGAACTTATAAACATACACAACCTTTTCAAAATTATCCAATATACATAAAAAATTATTATACACCTTTAACCTATATGGTGATTTTAACCTCAATATTTTATCATTTTCTCCCAAAACACCTAAAAACTTTCCACTATTCTTATCAAATATCTGGATAACTCCCATAATGCTGTCTGTAACAAAAAGATTTTGCCCTTGTATTTCAATACCTTTTGGACGATAAAGTTGACCTTTTTTTATGCCCCACTCTCCAATTGTATCTACATATTTTAAACTTGTGTTAAACTTCTGCACCCTCGTATTTATTACCTCTGAAACATAAATATCTCCTTTTTCATCCACTTTTATATCAAAAGGATATCTGAACTGATTTTTATTAAAACCAAACCCTTTTACCTGTTGGGTAAGCTTAAGATTTTTAAGTTTATACTTCATAACCTTTTGACCATCGTTATCAACTATAAACATAAAATCCTCATAAAATGCTATACCGGTCGGATCTTTAGCGTCAATTTTTACTGTTTTTAAATGGTTCCAATTTGAATCAAACATAACTAAACTGCTCTCATTTGCAGATAAAACATACCAGTCTGACTTAAAATACTTAAAACTGATCAATGAATGAAAGTTGCCAATAAATTTTTTACCTTTCAATCTACCATCATACAAATTGTAAATTAATACGTTATCTTTGTTTGATTCCAAAACATACAAAACTGAATCAACTACTTCTATATCCGTAATAAATTCATCTTTATTGAAACGAATCTCATATTGTTTTTCAACATTTACAGTGTTTAAGGCAAAAGCCTTAAACACTGTAAAAAATATGAAAAATATATAGACTAAAACTCTCATTTAGTTTGACCCGGCATCAAAAAATTGGGGATATAAAATTCCTTGTACTTTTCAACCATACCTACCACTTCATTACTGAGAATCTGATTCACTCTTCTTTCTTTATAGCCGATTTCCAGTAACGGTAGATAACTTTGGCTTAAACTTGGCGCATGACACTCATCACACTTGACAGGATTTTTAGAAACGTTTTTGTGTATGATTTTTAACCCCTGACTCTTTTTATCAGGAGATAAGGTAGGTAGCATTTTTCTAAACTCATCAACAAAATTTCTCTTTGAATCTGAATCAAGTCTTTCAAACTTTCCGTCAACTTCCAATAAAGGGATTAATTTTTGAGGGATATTATTTAAAAAAACTGATATCTCAAAATTGTCTACCTCTTTACCGGTAGTTTTATTGTACCAAATAAACTTTTTGTTATCCACTCTGACATGACAAGTCTCGCATGCAAAAAAATCACTATGCATATTTAAGAATGCCCTAATTGCCTTATTTTTGTCATGAGGTATATCTCCATGACATTTTATGCATATATTGATAGAATCGTGTATTACAGGATCACCGACATGATGAAAATGTTTTTCAATATCTTCCTGTTTAATAACTTTATAACCTAAATTATAAGTAACCTCTTTTTTATCTTTCATCATTTCTTTAAATAACTTTTCCTCTTCAGAAATAGCCATGTTTTCCACTTCTTCACCATGCTGATGCCATATATGCATAACTAAAATGTAAACTAAATATGATGACCACACCAAAAGCACTATACCAATTATCGCGTATATTTTTTTCAAGATGCCATTACTATGCCTGCTCATCTTTTTTCTCCTCATTCTCAAAATTCTCATCAATTATATCTTCAAAACAGTGTAAAAGATGTTCTTGCATCTCCTTTTTCTTATTTGCCTTATATTCGTCCATATCAAAAAACAGGCTCTTATCCTTTTCTACCAAACAGTTAATTCTCTTCCACTCGAGATAGTATTCATGCTTCATAATCTCTTCAGGCAAATAACCCGTAAGAAACAGTGGCGACATCGGAAATTTATCATAGTTAACATGGGCATTGTACATATGCCATATAAGGATTACTGCAGCTGCAAGCAATGCTTCATCAGAATGAGCTATAAAGCTTATATTAACAAACCAACCCGGGAAAAACATTGTTGAATATGATTCAAACCACAAGATTGCACCGGTTAAGCCTAAAACAGGAATACCCCAAAACACCGCCCAATAATCAAACTTTTCTCTCCAATGGAATCTTTCATGTTTTGGTTTTTCGTCTGTAATAAAAAATACATATTTTAAAAAATCAGCCACATCTTTAATATCTTTTACTCGCGGAAACATGGGTGAATAGTAAATAAACTTAAGAAGGCCTTTTAAAGAAAATTTTTTCAGCCTTATTGAAGGAGCTATATAGTAAACATAGAGATTCTTAAACAAATAATACCAATGGTAAAAAAATAATCCAACCATTGTAACGCCACAAATTCTATGAATAACAGTAGTGACTTTTAACCCTCCCAAACTGTTTATTAAAGTTTTAGCCCAAGGATAGTAATGAAATTTAAGAGGAAAACCTGTTAAAACTAATAGAATAAATGTACTCATCAAGATAAAATGTTGATACCTTTGAGCAGGTGTCATCTTTAAATAATATTTTTTACCTCTTTGAACTTTTATTAAGGGTAACTTCCTCATGTCTATTTCCTCCTCTTAAATTTTCTCAAACTAAAATTAGGAAAAATTTCTCTTATCAATTCTAAAATAAGAACTACTATAAGTGGAAAAAATGCACCTAACGTAAGTCCTGTAAAACCCAATGCTGTATAATATTCCGGTTTGTATAAATTTTTATCTATTACAACGTGCATTCTGATATCTTCAATACCATCTGCAGCATTAGGGTGGCATGTCTTGCGACTACACACTTTTTTTCTATTATCTTTATTAATTGAACTTTCCGGGTCTTCGTAACTTTTTATCGCATGAGCAGATTCATTTTCCCTGACATGACAATCTACACAATCCGGCGCACCCTCAAGGCCAAACGTAATAGCTTTGCCATGGAATGTATCTTTGTAAGTTGCTACAGCATTTTTTAACTTATGTCTTTTTACCATTTCAGGTTTAGAATGGCATCTTTCGCACATCCTTACGATTTCTGAGCTGTCTTTGCTCGTATGTAGTCGATGACTAACATGATTATAAAAATACTTTATAAATTTTTCTTCTTTATGGCACAAATTACATCTGGCAAGAGCTTTTGGGCTTTGCCCTTCTTCAGTAATATTCTTAAAAAGCTGTATTGGTTTAAACAACGGATTGTTATGACAATCTATACATTCAGGAAAATCATCAGCTTTTGAAAAATTAGCATATTTGTTTTCTGGTGAATGGATACTGCTTTTTATCACTTCCGCTACACTTTTGTGTGAAAACCTTTTTTCACTCGTTGGCTCTACTATATGGCATTCGTTAAGACAGTTTACTTTAGTATTCTCTTCATGGGGTATCTTTGTAATCTGACTATGACACTCTTTACATTTTATTTTGCCATGAACAGATGAGTGAAAGAGATTGTCATTGACGTAGTAAAGCCTTGTCTTGCCTGTTTCGTCAATCCTTGAAAGGGTTCGATACTTGTGACAAAGAAGACAATTTTCATCATCGGCACAATTACCAAACGAAGAAAAAAACAGAACTAATACAATACATAAGAACAGTTTTGCAATTACCCTCATATACACCTCCATTTATTTAACCTTTATTATGACATACATTACAAAGCTCATAGCCTTCTGGTAGTCTAGTCCTGTGCTTATACTTATTCTTTGCCTGCCCCTTTATTAGCTCAAACTGATGGGGTAAATGACAAGTTACGCACAAAATTTGATTATTTTTACCCAATGGAAATACCAACCCTCTTTTTTGCTCATATGATTTAATATTATTTAAAATAGTTGAACTTGGTATTACAGTATGTAAAATTCCTGTAGGGTGTGCCCCGCGAATTTGGTGGCAACCGTCACAAATCTTGTTGGGTTCACCTTTTAATAGTATAGATTCTATACCTTTATCTTTTTTAATATCTGGCTTAACTGAATGACAAATTATGCAATTATTTTCATTTACGGTTCCATCTGGATTAATCTGAATATGCGGGTTATATTTTTTATACTCATCCGCATTGTGACAGTTAAAACAAAATTCAGTAATATGTGAGAATGGCCTTCTCAAGTACTTAAAATTATTTTTATCCAGACAATTAAACAAATGACAAGTTAAGCAAGTAACTTTACCATCATTTAATGGAAAATCCCTCGGTATTCTTACTTCCTTGGTTTCAACATATTTAAAGTTTGTACTGTGGGCTTCAACACTTACGTCCCCTTCCGAATGACATTTTTCACAAAGCATTGTATCATTGTCAAACCGCAACATTTTCTCTCTTCTGACATGGCATACAGCACATATATTTTTTTCATGTGGATTTTTCTTATTAATGAAAAAAGATTGAACATAGTTTTCGGATAAATATTTATAATTATTTGAATCCGCCTTATGGCATAAAATACAATCTTTTTCACACAACCTGCTTATGTTTGCGATATTATGGCATGTACTACAATTTTCAGTATCGCTTAATCTATCCGAGTAAGCAAATACCAACACATATGAGAAACAAAAAATAATTGCAATTAAAAACACACTTTTTTTACACATAATAAAAATCTATTAACAAAAATCATGCCATATTTATAATATATTATTAAAATTTGTAAAAATAATTCACACTTATTTACTGTAGATTAATAACTTTCCTCTTTTTCATTCAGTATTTTATATATCTCAATAAATCATTTTTTAACTTATAATAACTTTAACTAAGTAATCGCTTATAATTTAACTAAACAATTATATTAAACCTGTTATTGTAAAATCATATGGAATATTAGCAAAATTTATTTTATAATTTTCATATGAATAAATTCTCTTGCGCAATTTTAGCCGGCGGGCAAAGTAGAAGATTTGGAAGAGATAAAACAGTTGCAGAAATCAACAATAAAAGTCTGACTGAAATCCTTGCCAATAAGCTTTGTAAAATCAGCGACGATGTAATGGTAATTTCAAAAGACAGTTCAAAATTCTTTTTTTCCATTGATCGAGTAAAATTTCTAAACGATTTTACAGATAGTCAATCCCCGTTAGTTGGAATCATTACTGCACTTCAAAATGCAAAATATGACAATATTTTTATTATTTCTGCAGATACCCCTTTTCTTTCTTTGGAATTAGTACATTTTTTATACGAATTTATTAACAAACACGACTGCGTACTAACTAAAATTAATGGTAAAATAAATACACTTTGCGGTTTTTATAGAAAAAAAATCATACAAACGTTACTTGATTTCTTTAATAGAAATAACTACAGGTTAATAGATATTTACATACACATAAACACTAAATTTATAAGTAATATAAATGAAATCAAAAAATATGATTCAGACTTATTGAGTTTTATAAACATAAACACCCCAGAGGATTACGAATATGCAAAAAAAATTGCCGAAAAGTTTGGTATCGGAATTTAATGTAAAAGTTTATTCTGAAAACAATATTGAAAGTAGCATACGTTACATTGTCAAAGAATCTAAATTTAATATATTGGTAAATGGAAAAAAATTTACATCAGCCATGCTATTGCCGGATAAAATTAAAGAATTTAC
>NZ_JBSQOT010000049.1:0-10121 GCF_055117995.1 Deferrivibrio sp.
CCTTATGCTGCATCAAAAAAGAGTGCGGAAGTTTCCTGCTATACCTACCATTTTCTTTACGGTATAGATGTGACAATTGTTAGATATTTCACTGTCTATGGGCCTGCAGGAAGACCTGATATGAGTATTTTTAAATTTATAAGCTGGATTGACAAAGATACTCCCATCACACTTTATGGGGATGGCAGCCAATCAAGAGATTTTACTTTTGTGGAAGATATTGCCGATGGAACGGTAAGGGCATTAAAAGATGTTGGCTATGAGATAATTAACCTTGGTAATAACAACCCTCACAAACTTTCATATGCCATTGAATTAATATCCAAAAATCTTCAAAAGAAGGTAAACTACATTTTCAAGCCTTTCCATAAAGCCGATATGATGGCAACATGGGCAGAAGTCAAAAAGGCGAAAGATATTTTGAATTGGCAGCCTACTGTTTCTCTGGAAGAAGGCGTTGAAAAAACTATAAAATGGTACATGGACAACTATGATTTTGCATCAAAAATTCCTTTGGTGGATTAAAATATTATAAAAAATTATTCGAGGTGGATAATGAATAGAGGACTTACAAACTTAAGCAGATTTCTACTTGAGGAGCAGAGGAGATACCCTACAGCTACCGGTGACTTTACTATGATTTTGGAGCAAATTGCTTTTGCTGCAAAGATTATAAGCAGAGAGGTTAATAAAGCAGGACTGGTCAATATTCTTGGCAAAACTGACAGTACAAATTACCATGGTGAAGAGCAACAAAAACTTGATGTATATGCAAATGAAAAAATGATTCAGGCGCTTGATCACACAGGGCAGATATGTGGAATGGCAAGCGAAGAGGTGGATGAAGTTATTCAGATTCCAAGTAAATACCCAAAAGGTAAGTATCTTGTGGTGTTTGACCCTCTGGATGGCTCAAGCAATATTGATGTGAATATAAGTATCGGTACAATATTTGGTATTTATAAAAGAATATCTGACAAATCTGAGGAAGGTTGTGTGGATGATTTTTTACAGCCCGGGCGTAATCTTGTCGCAAGCGGTTATGTAATTTACGGCTCAAGCACAATGTTTGTATACACTACAGGTAACGGAGTGAATGGATTTACTTTAGACCCTTCGGTAGGAGAATTTATACTTTCCCATCCTGATATGAAAGTACCGAATGAGGGCAAAATTTACAGTATAAATGAAGCAAATTACCATAAATGGGATGAAAAAATTCGTAATTTTGTGGAGTTTATAAAAAACTATAAAGAAAAAAGCTACACTACAAGATATATAGGTTCGCTTGTGGCAGATTTTCATAGAAATCTTTTAAAAGGAGGAATATTCCTTTATCCGGGTGATTCTAAAAATCCTAAGGGGAAATTGAGGCTTCTTTATGAAGCAAACCCACTTGCTTTTATTATAAAGCAAGCAGGTGGTATGGCTACCGATGGAAAACAGGATATTCTTGATATTGTCCCTGAAAGCCTCCATCAGAAGACCCCGCTAATTATTGGCTCTAAGTTTGAAGTGGAAAAATTTCTTGAATTTATGAATAGTTAGGTAAAGTATGCTTATTGGCGCCCATGAATCCATAAGTGGAGGAATTTATAAATCTGTTGAGAGAGGGGTGGAAGATGGCTGTGAATGCATCCAGGTGTTTGTAAAAAATTCAAACAGATGGGTGGCAAAGCCGATTCCTGAAAATGAAGCTGACAAATTTATCAAGTTAACTAAAGAACACAATATTTCTGTATGCTGTCACAGCAGTTATCTTATAAATATGGCTTCAAAAAATATCGAAATCAGGGAAAAATCTTTTAACTCGCTTGTGGATGAGCTTCATAGATGTGATATGTTAAATATTCCTTATTATGTCATACATCCGGGCTCACACCTTGGTGCAGGTGAAGACGAAGGCTTGAAATTGGTGGCAGAAATGATTGATAATGTTTATGATGAGCATGGTTTTAATGCTTCTGTCCTGCTTGAAATAACAGCAGGGCAGGGGACAAATTTGGGGTATGATTTGAGCCATTTCAGCAGAATCTTTGAGCTATCAAAATATTCTGATAAGCTAAATATTTGTCTTGATTCTTGCCATATGTATTCTGCAGGTTTTGATATAGTGCAGGACTATGACAGAGTATTTGATAGAATTTTTTCTGCTTTCGGAGAAAAAATTAAGGTTTTTCACCTGAACGATTCAAAGAAAAATTTTGCATCAAAGCTTGACAGACATGAGCTGATAGGGAAAGGGACAATTGGTCTCAATTTTTTCCGAAGGGTTGTAAATGACAAAAGATTTGATAATGTGCTGGGTATCCTGGAAACGCCTATAGAGAAAGATGCTACCTACAGGGAAGAAGTAGCGCTTTTGAAAAGTCTTAAAGGGGATAAGATATGAGTAAAGCCCTTGTAATTATCGATATGTTGAATGATTTTATCCTGGATGGAGCCCCTTTGCAGGTTAAAGGTGCCGGCAAAATCATCGAGCCTATAAAAAATCAGATTGCCAAGGCGAAAAGTGAAGGTTATCCGGTAATTTATGTTTGTGATAGCCATGATAAGAATGACAAAGAATTTAATATATGGCCGAGTCACTGTGTGAGGGGGACGTTTGGTGCTGAAATTGTAAATGAACTAAAACCTGAGCCAGAAGATATTATTATTCAAAAGACAAGGTATTCCGGTTTTTATGACACAAATCTGGATGAGATTTTAACAAAACTTGGAGTTAATACATTGATAATAACCGGACTTGTAACAAATATTTGTGTAATGTACACTGTGGCTGACGCCGTAAGCAGGGATTACAGGGTGATTGTGCCAAAAGATTGTGTTATTGGCCTTGATGATTACGGTCATGAAATAGGCCTTTATCAAATTAAAAACGTTCACAATGCGGAGATTATATGAGCAATTTGTCAACATCTGCACTTATTTTAAAAGAGTTGGTCAAACCTGACAGTATAATTGAAACACATATTTCATATGTTATGCTTACAAAAGATTATGTTTACAAATTAAAAAAGTCTGTTGATTTCGGATTTCTTGATTTTAAACTTTCCACAAAACGAAAAGTGTATTGTATCCTTGAAAAAGAGCTAAATGAAAGATTTTCCAGAGGGATTTATGAGGAAGTATTGAAAATTGCAAGAAAAGGAAAGGATTTTGTGCTTGTCCCTTATTACAATACCCTTGTGGCTGTTGATTATGTTTTGAAGATGAAGAGGATACCCGAAGAAAACTTCTTATCTGCAAAAATTAAAAAGAAGCTGGTTGATAAAGAATACATGTTTAAAATTGGTCACCATATTGGGAATCTTTTTAAAGGGATAAACACTGATGCTGAAAATGCAAAAGATAATGGAAGTTTTGAAACAATATATAAAAATTGCAATGAAAATTTTGTTCAGACAGAAGAATTTACGGATAAGTATATAAAATCTGATATCTATGGATTTGTAAAACAAAAGACAATGCAGTTTCTGGAAAAAAACAGAGAGCTTTTTGAAAGAAGGCTAAATCAGAGATATATAATTGATGGTCATGGAGATTTGCGCCTGGAGCATATTTACGAGGATGAAAACGGCATTGGGCTTGTTGACTGTATCGAATTTAATAAAAGATTCAGATATAATGATGTAATTTCAGATTTTGCTTTTTTGCTGATGGAGCTTGATCAGGCAGGAGAAATTGAGTTGTCAGATGCCTGCCTTGAAGGTTTTTTAAGAATTTACGATGATGCAGATACATTAAGACTTTTAAATTTTTATAAATGCTACAGGGCATATGTAAGAGTAAAAATTGCATGTTTTATGCTTGAAGGGCTTGACAAAGATAGCGAGGCTTACAATGAAGAGGTAAAAAAATTAAACAGGCTCATTGATTTGTCTGTTTGCTACGCATTAAATATGGACACTCCAAAATGTCTTATATATTACGGTCTTATGGGTTCCGGAAAAAGTAAAAATTCAAAATTTTTAAACGAAAAGCTCCCTTCTTTTCGTATAAATACTGATGAATTTAGAAAACTTTATTTCAATAAAAAATTAGAGGAGAAGGTGTTGGAGGACTTTAACAAGGGTATTTATTCTTATGAAAATTCGTTAAAAATTTATAGCGAAATTGGTAAAAAAGTAGCAGAAAAGTTAAAAATCGGAAGAATGGCAATTATTGACGGTAGTTTTTCAAAGAGAGATTACCTAAGATGCGTTAAGGAAGAAATAAATATTGAGCCTTTGAAAATAAAATGCGAAGCTGATGAAAATGTAATACTTGAAAGACTTGAGGAGAGAAAACACAAAAATACAATTACAGATGGGAGGCCTGAGCTTTATTTTAAACAAAAAGAGAGTTTTGAGGATATCGGCTACGATTGTCTTCTTAATACAACATCAGAACTGAAAGATAATTTTGCAAAAACGCTTGCTTTCCTGATAAATAATGAAAAATAATTTTCAAATAAAGAAGATAAACTCCCCTTTTGAAGACTCTGCATTTTTTGTAAGAAATGTCTATAAAAAGTCTGCTTTCTTGCTTGACTGCGGAAGGTTAGGCAATATTTCAAATACAGAAATATTAAGCGTAACAGATGTGTTTGTATCACATACACATATAGATCATTTTTACGGTTTTGACAGGCTTTTGAGAGGTTTTATAAGGGCAGACAAAAAGATAAGATTTTTCGGACCTCCTAACTTTATAAACAATGTAAAGGGCAAGCTTGCTGGCTATACCTGGAATCTTATCAAAAATTACACCCTTGTCATTGAAGCAAATGAGCTTTATGAAGATAAAATAAAAACTGCTATTTTCAGGGCAGAAGACGGATTTATCCCGGAAGAATATGAAAAGAAAAGAGATTTGATAGATTTGGGAGATGGCTTTACCCTTGACTATGAGTTTTTTGATCATGGAATTTTGACGGTGGGATATAGAATAAAGGAAGATATTCATGTAAGCATTAGAAAAGATGCCCTTGAAGAGCTGGGTTATAAAAAGGGGCCGTGGATTTCTGAGCTTAAGTCTAAATTAAGATTATGCCAAAAAGATGGATTTTTGGAAGTAGAAAAGGATGGTAATGTTGTAGTCAAAAGCCTGAAAGAGCTTGAAAAAGAGCTTGTGTTATACTCCCCGGCTCAAGATATCACATATATAACAGATGTGGCGCCTACATTTGAAAACTTTAAAAAAGCTGTAACTTTCTCCAGAAATAGTCATATTTTGATGATAGAAGGGATGTTTCTGAAAAGTGACCTGATGCATGCCATCAGGAAAAAACATCTGACACTGGAGCTTGCCAAGGAGATTTTTATTGCTTCAAATAGCAAATTTGTGCATTTTTTTCATTTTGCTCCAAAATATGAGATTGAAAAAGAGCTGTTTTTTAGTACACTATATAAAGGGATTGATAAAAAAGTGATTTGATATTCCCTTTTAAGTATGTAATAATACCTGATAAAGGTGAATTATGGATGATAAGCTTACAAAAAATATGGAAGATTATTTGGAGGCTATTTTAATTCTTGAAAAGAAGAACCGTGTGGCAAGGGCTACGGATATTTCCGAGATGCTGAGTGTAAAAAAGCCTTCAGTTACAAATGCATTGAAATTTCTTTCAGACAAGGGTTATGTGAATTATAACAGGTACAGAGGCATAACGCTTACCAAGGATGGTATGAAGTATGCAAAGGAAATTTATCACAGACATCAGAAAATAAAAGAGTTTCTTGTAAAAATACTTAATGTTGATGATGCTGAGGCAGAAGAGAATGCTTGCAGGATAGAGCATGTCATTGATGAGCATATTTTTAAAAAATTGTCATGCTTTTTGGATTTTATCCTGGACAGCGACACTAAGTGTGTAAATATTGATAAATTCAAGTCTGAGTGTGATGAAAATTGAAAGTAGGGGACAAAAATTCTCTGCCTTATCTGATAAAATGGTTTTTTATCCCGTGGTTAATTTTTATTATTATTGGGGTATACTTGTACAACACAATGAAAACTCCTGAAAAAAATCTTATAAAACCATTTGTAAATCTGACTGATGTAAACCCTGATGAGCTGCTCATACTTGACCAGAAAAGAGCAATTTCAGAAGGTGTTGAAAGAAAAGAAAATATGCCGTTTTATCTGGAAGGTACAAATGGTGTAGGTGTACTCTTGATTCATGGTTTCACTGCAACACCATACGAAATGAGGCAGCTGGGTGAGTTTCTAAATGAAAAGGGATTTTCTGTGTATGGAGCAAGACTTCCAGGTCACGGGTCTGACCCTTCCTATATAAATAAGCTTACGTTTGTAGATATGTACGAGTCACTTAAATACGGCTATTTTGTTCTTAGAAACAAGAACAGTAAGATTATTGTTTTGGGTCAATCCATGGGTGGACTTCTTGCAGGCGAAGTTGCTGTTTTTAACAGGGTTGATGGAGTTATTATGCTTTCGCCCGCATTTAAAATAAAAAGCAAAAAGGCTGTATTTGTGCCAGTTATGAGAAAGTTTATTGATTTTAGTAAAAAAGAGGATTTTAACGAAAAACTTGAAGGCTACTATTATAAAGTGAGACCAGTTGAAGGGATTTATCAGCTTATGCGTTTATCAAACCACTTAATTTCATTGCTTTCAGAGATTAAAAGTGATGTTTTTGTTATACAGTCAAATTTTGACGACATAATAGATCCAAAAGCGACTGAATATTTCTTCAGAAAAATTGGGACGGACAGAAAAACTATTGAAATATTAAACGATAATAGGGTAAAACACATTCTTACGACTGATGAAAATCCGCTTAAAGATGAGATTTTTTTAAAAGTTTATAACTGGATTTTGGGGGTGATTTGATGTTTTCAGGAAAAAAAATAGGCTTTATCGGGGCTGGAAATATGGCAAGTGCCCTTATAAAAGGTATTTTAAAGGCGAGGCTTGTGGAGAGTGATTATGTAAGTGCCAGTGATATCGATATCGAAAAACTGGACTCTTTGAAAAATGAATACGGTATAAATATTATTTTTAAAGAGAACGAAAAATTGGTTTCAGAAAGTGACATTATAATTTTGGCGGTCAAACCTCAGATTTTTGAAAAGATTTTGAAGGAAATTGCTCCAAAGCTAAATAAATCAAAGCTTATTATTACTATTGCTGCAGGTATTAGCACAGAATTCATTGAACATGTGGTAGGAAAAGAGCTTAAAATAGTAAGGGCAATGCCGAATACTCCTGCTCTTATTCTGGAAGGTGCTACTGCTATTGCTCCGGGATTGCATGCGGAAGAGGAAGATTTGAGAATAGCCCATAAAATATTTGACGCAGTAGGAAAGGTGGCTATTGTAGATGAGTCTCAAATGGATGCAGTTACAGGTCTTTCAGGAAGTGGTCCGGCTTATGTTTTTATGATAATAGAGGCGCTTAGTGATGCAGGTGTGAAGATGGGATTGTCAAGGAATGTGGCCATGAAACTTGCGGCTCAGACAGTAATGGGAGCTGCAAAACTGCAGATAGAAACAGATATGCATCCTGGCAGACTAAAAGATATGGTTACATCTCCCGGAGGGACTGCTATTGCAGGAATCCATACTCTTGAACAGGGTGGTTTGAGGACAACTTTGATAAATGCTGTGGAATCAGCAACAAAAAGATCGATTGAACTGGGGAGCAAAAATGGAAAATAAGCCGAATAAGTTCGATAAGATTTTAAACTCTGCAATTAAAATTATCGGCCAAAAAGGCTTTCATGGCGCAAAGGTAAAGGACATTGCAAACGATGCGGGTGTGGCTGATGGGACAATATACAATTATTTTAACAACAAAGAGGATATTCTTATTACAATTTTTAAAGTGAAACTTGAAGAATATGTAAATATGGCTAAAGAAGAAATTATCGGTATTGATAACCCGGAAGAGAAATTGAGGACTCTTGTTAAGTATCATTTTAAAGTAATGACAGAAACCCCTTACCTTGCCAACGTATTGCAGATTGAACTGAGACAGCCCATGAAAGAATTGAGGGTAAAGGTGAGAAAACACCTGAAAAATTATTTCAAGCTTATAGAAAAAGTCATAGAAGAGGGCAAAGAAAAAGGATTTTTCAACAAAGAGCTTGATGTTTACCTGGCCCGTGAGATTTATTTTGGAACTCTTGATGAAATCGTTTCAACATGGATTTTCAAAGGAGGTCAGTGGAATTTGCTTGAGACTTCTGATAAGCTGGTGCCTATTTTTTTGAAAGCATTTAAATAAATTATGGAATTATATACATTACTTTATCTTTTTATAATTATTTCGCTTGGCTATTTTATAGGAAATCTCAAGATAAAAGGGTTTTATCTTGAGATTTCCGCTATACTTATAATTGCCCTTATTGCAGGGCACTTTGGTGTAAGTTTCCCTTCTGAATTTAAATATCTTGGCCTTGCTTTTTTTATCTATGCAGTTGGTTTGCAATCTGGACCGGGTTTTTTTGAAAATTTAAAAAGACATGGGATTAAATTGAACATATATGCAGCGACTCTTATTTTGATGATTTTTTCAGTAATTGTTTTGGGTGGCAAGCTGCTTGGTTTTGATGATAATGTTATAAGCGGAATTTTTTCCGGAATCATGTCCAGTGCTCCAGCTCTTGCTGCGACACTTGAAATTAATAATTCCCATACAACGTCAGTAATATTTGGTATTGTATATCCTTTTGGCATTATTTTGACAGTGTTTTATATAAGGTTTATCCCGATTTTTTTTAAAATGGATATTAAGACAGAGGTGGAAAATTATAAAAAAAGCAAAGAGATGGAATATCCCAAGATAATTTCAAAGAATTTCAGGGTAACAAATGAAAATTTTAGCAATAATCTAATAAAAAAATCACAACTTGAGCTGATGTCTGGTGTAGTAATTGAAAGAATTGAAACAGATTATGATAAGGAAGATGATGACCCTCAGATTCATTCAGGGGATATTGTAATGGTGACGGGTAAAAAGGAAAATGTAGACAATATGAAAATTTTGCTTGGAGAGGAAATAGAGTCATATGTGGATTTTCATGACAACATGAAGGTATTGAGGCTACTTGTTTCCAATAAGCATATTGTCGGTAAAAAGATTAATGAAATAAATGAGCTTGTGGCTATGCGTGCAACTGTCACGAAAATAAGACGTTCGGGGATAGATTTTGACCCAAAACCACAGACTACCCTTTTGCTTGGTGACAAAATATACATTACTGTTCCTGAAAAGTTTGCAGAGCAGATAACAAAACTGATAGGGGATAATCTTATGGCCTTTCCGGCAGCTGATTTTCTGCCAATTTCTGTTGGAATAGTGATAGGTATCCTGATTGGTTTTATTCCTGTAAGTCTCCCTTTTTTTGGTAAATTTAAACTGAGCTTTATAGGTGGTATTTTGATTACCTCGCTAATTCTTGGAAGGCTTGGCAGAACAGGCCCTATTGTCTGGCAATTATCACCACATTCCACTTCACTTTTAAAAACATTTGGTCAGCTTATTTATATGGCAACAATTGGTACCAGTGCAGGAAAATATATGGTTTCAGCTATAAAGGTTAACGGATTTAATCCTATTTTGCTTGGTTTTGCGGCCCTTACACTTTCGGTAGTTGTTTTTGTGTGTATGCTAAGGTATTTTTTAAAAATGAATCTGGTTGATATATTGGGACTTATTTCCGGAGGAATGACTTCTACCCCTTCACTGACGATGTCTTCAAATATTTTGAAATCTGATTATCCTGCTATAAGTTACGCCTCTGTTTACCCATTTTCTCTTATTATTACGATATTATTGGCACAAATAGCTTTGAAGTTTTGAGGTTTTATGGGCATAGAAATCTTCTTGATAGCATTTGCCATGAGTATAGACGCATTTAGTGTATCTTTTGGAGTAGGTTGCAAGTACAACACAAAGAGGCACTATTTCAGATTAGGTTGGCATTTTGGACTTTTCCAGTTTTTTATGCCACTTATAGGAGCATTCATTGGTAAAAAGTTATATTCATTTTCTTCAAAGCTGGATATACTGGCAGCCTTAATTCTTTTTTATATAGCTTACAATATGTTTAAAGAATCACTCAAATCAAGTGAGGAAAAATGTTTTGTTAAAGACCCTACAAAGGGTTTTTC
>NZ_JBSQOT010000050.1:0-9572 GCF_055117995.1 Deferrivibrio sp.
CATACGTTACATTGTCAAAGAATCTAAATTTAATATATTGGTAAATGGAAAAAAATTTACATCAGCCATGCTATTGCCGGATAAAATTAAAGAATTTACATACGGATTTCTTTTTACCTCCGATATCATACAAAAAAGTAGCGATATTGTCCACTTTAGGACATGCGAACAAAACAATATCTATATCTATCTCGAAGATATGTATTTTGACGTAAGCACAAAAAAGGAATGGACGGTAACTTCAGGCTGCGGTGGCGGGAAAGTATTAGAAAAAACTTATTCAAACAATGAGAAAATCACTTATGACACCAAGATTGCTTTTGATGAGATAATCACCTTATTCACAAGATTGGAAAAAGAATCAGAGCTTCACACACATACAAGGTGCGTACATAAGGCCTACTTTAAGTCTGTCGACGGATTTGTATTTACCTGTGAAGACATAGGAAGGCACAACACAATTGACAAAACAATAGGTGCAATATTGCTCAGTGGTTCTACTGCTGATGGGATTATACTTTCTACCGGAAGACTCACATCAGAAATGATATTAAAGTGTGCGAAGGCAAAAATACCTGTTGTTGTGTCAAGGACAGCACCAAGTGAAGAGGGGATTAAGATAGCCAAAGAGAGCAATATGACCCTGATAGGGCTTACATCAAGAAAGGGCTTTACTCTTTTTACCGGTGAAGAGCGTATAATCAAAAACTAACGTCTTGATTTACCGGAAATATTTTTGACGGTTATCTTAAATACGGAAGTTTGCTCCAACATTGATTCAATATATTTCAGACCATTTTCATAATAGTCATAAGAATATTTTTTTATAAGCCCTACAAGTGCATCTCTTTTCTCTTTTTCTGCCACTTCACACACTACCCCCTCAACAATAACGCTTTCATAAGCAGTGGAAAACTTATCTGGCAGTATTCTTGCTCTTTTTACAACACAAAATGAAATCAGAGGGTTATTCTTCATAATATCTATTTTTCTACCCTCATGGGCACAGTGAAAATATATATCTTTGTCAATTAAGCAATAATTAAGTGGAACACCATAAGGGATTTTTCCATCAGACAATGACAATACACCGTATTCACCCTTACAAACAAATTCCCATGCCTCAATTTCACCAACAGCTCTGTCTGCCCTTCTCATCAAGATACCCCTTTACTTTTGTGAAAAAATTATCAACATGTTTTTCAGTTGTAGCCCAGGAAGTTACAATCCTTGCAACCGAAAAATCCCTATCCATACTTTCCCATATATAAAAATCAAAATATTCATACAGATATTTAATTAGCTCATTGCTGAATATAGGAAAAATCTGGTTAGTCTCTGGCCTGCACTTAAATCTTATGCCCAAACCAGAAAGCTTTTCAGCAAGAGCAAGCGCTTTATCAACAGCATTTTTGGCTAAATCAAAATACAAATCACTTCTAAATATTTCATAAAATTGAACACCAAGCAACCTACCCTTTGCAAGCAAACCACCTGCCTGCTTTATGTAATACCTAAAATCTTTTTTTAGATTCTCATTGTTTATAACAAGCGCTTCTCCTGCAAAAAGCCCATTTTTCGTCCCACCAATATAGTATCCATCAAAAAAGCCATGAATATCACTTAGCTTATAATCACAAAAGGGGGAAGAAAGGGCCTGGGCAAGTCTTGCTCCATCCATATAGAGCAGTAAACCATTATTTCTGCAGCATCTATAAATATCTTCTATTTCTGATAAAGTATAGATTGTGCCTAACTCAGTAGAATTTGAAATATAAACAAGCGCTGGTTTTACCATGTGCTCATCTGTATGGCTTTTAACAATCATCTCAATATCAGAAGGGGTAATTTTGCCATTTTCAGATTTAACAAAATTTATTTTATGCCCAACATCTTCAATGGCTCCCGCTTCATGCACATTTATATGCCCACTTTCACTTGAAATTACAGATTCATAGCTTTTTAAGGAAGCTTTGATAAACACCCTGTTTGTCTGCGTACCACCTACCAGAAAATGAATATCACAATTATTTATATTAAGCTTTTCCTGAATGATCATTTTTGCCTGAACAGAATATTTGTCAAGACCGTAACCTTCAAGCTGCTCATCGTTAGTTTTTGAAAGTGCATCAAGGAGCAAAGGATAAACACCTTCACTGTAATCATTTTTAAAACTCGTTTTCTTATTCATAATCACATTAATAAATCAATTCAAAATAATTTACAATTCAAAAATAAATGAATAAAACTTTAGTAATTTCTTGAATATTTTAACATTTTATTATATATTCCCAAGCCTGAATAAGGAGAATGAAATAATGTTTAAAAAACCGGAAATTATTGTTGCTCTTGACACAAAAGATTTCGATTCTGCCAAAAAAATTGTTGATGCTATCGGTGAAAAAATTTTGTATTATAAAGTAGGTCTTGAATCTTTTGTTTTGTTTGGCCACAAACTTATAGAATATTTAAAGTTGAATGACAAAAAAGTATTTCTTGACCTGAAATTTCATGATATCCCAAACACTGTTTCAGGCGCCGTAACCTCTGCAGCAGAAATCGGTATCGATATTTTAAACCTGCACTGTCAGGGTGGTTTTGACATGATGAAAACAGCCTCCGACAATCTTAAAAGCTATTGTGAAAAAAGGAATATTTTAAAACCCATACTTATAGGTGTCACGCTGCTTACATCGCTTGACAGTAAATATTTTAGTGAAATGAAACTTAACTGGGATTCTACTGAAGATTACGTGGGATTTCTTGCCAGAAGTGCAAGAGATGCAGGGTTGGATGGTGTAGTATCCTCAGCAAAAGAAGTTAAGTATATAAAACAGATTTGCGGAGAAAATTTTCTGACAATAACACCGGGGATAAGACCTGCTTTTGCCGGGAATGACGACCAGAAAAGAATTGTTACTCCGGGGGATGCTGTAAAGTTAAAAACCGACTTTATGGTAATAGGCAGACCAATTACAAAACATGAAAACCCTGCTCTTGCAGTGGATATGATAAAGGAGGAGATGAAATGACATTGGAACAAGTACTTGATATTTACAAAAGACATGGAGCACTTTTAAAGGGTCATTTTTTGCTGTCTTCAGGTCTTCATAGCGATACATATCTTCAGAGTGCCCTTGTTATGCAATACCCGGTTATAGCAGAAGAGATAATTTCCGAACTTGTAAAAAAACTTTATGATGTTCAGTTTACCACTGTAGTAAGCCCTGCCATAGGTGGAATAAGGTTTGGATATGAGCTCGCAAGATTATTGAAAAAGAAGGCTATATTTACCGAACGGGTTGATGGGAAAATGACACTTCGAAGAGGCTTTCAATTATCTGAAGGGGAGCTTGTACTTATAGCAGAAGACGTTGTTACTACAGGAAAATCGACAAAAGAATGTATTGATGCAGTTCTTCAGACCGGTGCAAAAGTAGTAGCGGTAACAAGCCTTATTGATAGAAGCGGTGGTCAGGCAAAATTTGATTACCCGTTTTATCCATTAATAAGACTTGAAGTTAAAACTTACTCACCCGAGGAATGTCCACTTTGCAAACAAAATATCGAGCTGGTAAAACCGGGGAGCAGGTTTATTAAACAAAACTAAAAAATGTTTAAAACAATACACAACTTTTATTGAATATTGTAAAATTATTAATTATTATTGGGTATGAAAATATTGTATATTGAGGACGATCGTACCAATATTTTTTTGTTAAAAAAAACATTGGAAAAATATAATGTCGATTTTATTTCCTGCACGTCCGGTGAAGAAGGATTAAACCTATATTTTCAGGAAAATCCCGACATTGTGCTTATTGACATAAATCTTCCGGGGCTTGGCGGGCTTGAAATAGCAAGGATTATCAGGAAAAATGACAAAATAACAAAACTTGTTGCTGTGTCAGCATCCTCAGATGAAGATGATAAAATTATTGCACAGGCTCTGGGATTTAATCTTTACATAGAAAAACCAATAGACCCCACTACATTTTTCAAACAAATCACAGAAGATGAGTTTGATAGCCCGCTACAGCTTGAAACGAGAATTGTCATGGAAAAATACACTGACAAACTTATTGAATCGTTAAAACAAAAAGTTGAAGAACTCACTGAGACAAATAAGGTATTGATGGATATTGACAAACTGAAGTCAAACTTTATATCTATAGCATCCCACGAGCTAAGAACACCACTTGTGCCACTCATGGGTTATCTTGAAATTATTTTGGATAAGAAAAAAGATAACTTACCCAAAGATATCATGGAATATATTAATAACATAAACAAAGCTGCAGAGAAATTAAACATGACTGTAAATAAGATACTCGACATGGCAAGACTTGAAAGAGGGTTGTTTAATCTTGACTATAAAAAGGTAAGTGTTGTTGATTTGATAGAAAAAAGCTTAACATATTGTAGCCCGTATATGAAGAAAAGAAATATTGGTTTTAATATTGATGTGCCTGACAAGTATATAAAGTGTGATTTTGACAAAACGGTTTATGCAATTACCCAGGTATTTTTAAACGCTATCAAATTCTCCTTTGACAATTCCAAAGTAGATATTATCTTTGATGACAAATCCAATACGCTTTCCGTAAGGGATTATGGCACTGGCATAAATGAAGAAGAGTTAAAAGAAGTATTTAAGCCTTTTTTTGCCTTGAACGATATTTCTCACCACCACTCAAGCGACTATGAATTTCAAGGCAAAGGGATAGGATTGGGCCTTGCAATAGCAAAAGGATTTATTACTATACAAAAGGGAAAAATTTGGGTAGAAAGTAAAGGGAAAGGGACAGGCAGTACCTTTTATATACAATTACCGGAGTAAGTCATGTATAAGATATTATATGTAGAAGATAATTTTGAAAACTACAAACTTGTTGAGTTTGTTCTTTCAAAAAAAGGTTTTCAGGTGTTTAATGCAATAGATGGCATAGATGCAATAGATAAGGCAAAGCAGCTAATGCCTGACCTTATAATTATGGATATAAATCTGCCAAACTTGATGGGTTATGAAGCAACAACGATGATAAAAAGTGATGAAGAGCTAAAACATATTCCCGTTGTAGCGCTCACTGCTGCCTTCAGTGACGAATATAAGGAGCTTGCTCTTAATGCAGGATGCTGTGAATATTTTACAAAACCTATTGACCCAATATCTTTTTCAGAAACTTTGAAGGAAATTATTGAAAACAGCCACCAAAACTTTACCGAAATACAAAATAACCCAATTCAGAGGGAAATATCAAAATCACTGGAAGAAAAAGCAAGAAAAATTCTTAAACTTAACAAAGAAATTGCAAGATATGAAAACAAACTTGAAAAGATACTGTCAAATATAACCGATATAATCTTCCTGCTGAATAATGAATTTTATATAAAATTCTACAATAACTCAGCGCTCAACAACAAAAATTTTGTTGACCAGTATTCTGAAAACAAAACTTTTTTTGACATATTTGATGTAGGCAGCGAAGATTTGTCCAAAATCAAAACAATACTAAAAAATAAAAAGAACATTTACAACCTTCAGTTAATTTTGAAAAATTACAGCCAATATGACATATTTCTTTGCACCTTTTCCCATCTGGATGATGAAATCGTAGCATCATTACGACCAATCTCCGGGGAAAGTGAAATTAAAGATAAAATAATACATCTTGAGAAACTGGCATCTGTTGGGCAGGTCACAGCAGGTGTAATCCATGAAATAAATAATCCCCTTACTGCCCTTAAAACATATTTTGAAATTTTGAAAATAAAATATTTGAATCAAAACGATAATGAAGATTTAAAAAATATAGTTTCCAGAATTGAGCACGGCTTTGGAAAAATAGAAAACTTAAGCAAAACACTCCTTAGCTTTGCAAAACCTTCCACGGAGAAAAAATATCCTACCAATATAAATTCTGTTGTAAGAGACGTAATTGAATTTGGCGAATATGAATTAAAAAGAGGAAGTGTAAATATAATATTTAATCTTTATGAAAATATTTCCTACATTAATGCAGTGAAGTCACAGATTGAACAGGCTGTTTTGAATATTCTGATAAACGCTCATCATGCAGTAAAAGGTGTACAAAACCCTCAAATTATTGTAACAACATACGAAGATGACGATAATGTATATCTTTCAATAAAAAACAACGGACCAAAAATTCCTGATGAACTCAAAGAAAAAATATTTGAACCATTTTTTACAACCAAAAAAGACAGTGAAGGGACTGGCCTTGGTCTTGCTATTGTAAGGCAAATTATAAATAAACATAGTGCAGAAATAGAAGTTTTTTCCGATGAAAATATTACGGAATTTGTTATGAAATTTCAAAAACACAAAGGGTAGGAAATGGAAAAGATAAAAGATGTATCAAACTATCTGACAATAAACACAAAAATACTTGTAAATGTCCTTTCAGGTAACTATAGGGGGATTTATGATTCAAGAGTTGAAGATATTGAAAAAGATAAGGTAAAAATAACTATCCCCACCCAGAAAGGTATCCCCTTCCCCATTAACCCTGGTGCAAATCTCGAAATCAGTTTTCTGACAGCATCCGGAAGATTTTCTTTCAACAGTGAAGTACTGGGCAGAGTCAGAGAAAATATTCCACTACTTGAAATAAAGGCCCCTTCATATCTGACAAGGTTTGAACTTAGAACATATTTTAGAGTGGAAACAAGACTTAAAATTAAGATAAAAACAATTGATTATGTAATAAATGATGGAAATCCGGAAATGATAAAAAAAGATTATGAGGCTATCGTAAGAGATATTTCAGGTGGAGGGGTGAGACTTACCACCGATGTCAAACTCGAACCTGGCCAGGCTTTGGAACTTGACATGTCAGAGGCAATAGGTACAAAATTTGACATAGTATCAAGGGTTGTCCACCTTTATAATAATGATGACAAGTCTGAAGCAGGTATTGAATTTGTATCAATAAAGGAAACAGACAGAGACAAAATAATAAAATATGTTTTTCAACGACAAATAGAACTTAGAAGAATGGCAAATTAAGGGGTGTTGTATGTCAATTTACAAAGAAAGAGATGAAAAAATAGAAATAGTTTTCCCTATCAATGACCTTGATACGCTTACAGGGGAAGAAATTGCGAATCACTTAAAACAGCTCCTGAATGAAATTGATGGTTGCATCATTAATTTCTCAAGAGTGAATTATCTTAATAGCAGCGGCTTGAGAGAACTTATCCAGATACTAAAACTTTTAAAGGACAACAACAAAAAACTCGCTCTGACAAGGCTAAGTGAAAATATTATGAAAATTTTCAAAAACACTAACCTGCATAGATTATTTAATATTTTTGATACCGATGACGAAGCTAAAAGCAGTTTATTCCAGTAATACACTTATAGAGGCAATTCTAAAGTACCTGGAAATCCAATACGGGCTCAAGATAAATGAGCTGAATACTGACAAGATATTGAATCTCATATATAATTGTCATATAGCAGGTACCGGTTTTGATGAAAATGCGCTAAATGTTATTGACAGGCATTTCAGTAATCTTCTGCTAAACAATGAATCCTATTTTTTTAGATACCCCTTGCAGCTTCAACTTATTCTTGAGTATTGCAAATCAAAACATAACCCTGTAATTCTTTCAATCGGGTGTTCCAAAGGTCAGGAAGCATATTCCATATCAATGTATTTACACAAGCATAATATTGACTTTCAAATTTACGGTGTAGACATTGACGATGATGCAATTAATGACGCAAAAAAAGCTACCTACAGCGAATACTCTTTAAAGGCACTACCAGAAGAATATAAAAAATACTTTTCTTATACCGCTGATAATAAATATAAATTGTCTGAAGATATAATAAAAAATGTTACATTTTTAAAAATAAATATTCTGAAAGAAGATATAAGTAAGATGATTCCCGGAGCCGACATTATCCTTATAAACAACGTTCTCATATATCTTAACAAAAAAGCTATTGAGACGTTTATAGAAACTGCAGCAAATCTGCTTGTATCAGGTGGTCTTCTTTTCACTTCTGAAGAGGAATATTCAATAAAGACTTTTGGAAAATTTTTAAAGGAGGAGTCAAAAAAAGGGTGTAAATATTATTCAAAACCTGACCTGAACCAGATAGCAATTATGGATTACAGAGAGCTTTTTGATTTCAAAGGAAGTGAATCAAAAAAAACATTTGATTACAGCTGTCTTGAACAAAATATTGATAATCCATCCTTAGAAAATGCAAAAGACTCACTTTTAAAAAAAGATTACCTGAAGGCCATTTCAATATGCTATAAGCTTATTACAGATAATCCTCTGTTTGATGAGCCCCTTGCAATAATGTCTGAGTGCTTTTATGAGCTTGGATTTAATGAGGAAGCAAAAAAATGGTTAAGAACCTTTCTGATAATAAACTCAAACAACGAAGAAAAAATCGAACAATATTTAAATCTTTGTCTCAAAACTGAAGATTTTTTTGAATACATACGAATTTTAAAGAAAAAAATAGCCCTGTTTAACAAAAAAGATGATATAATAAGATTAAAGAATATACTTGAAAGGGCGGGGCTCAATGCAGAAGAGTTGTCTGATTATATGCAATAAAATCGAGAATCAAAACTTTAAGCAAGTTGCCCCTGATAGCCTGATTAAAAACACAGTCTTCACTGCAATAAAAACAATAGTAAAAAAAACAGAACTTATTGTCGTGATATCTGAAAAATTCCTAAAATCCAATATCCTTCTGCTACCTACACTCTTAAGGTTGCAAAACATAAAAAAAATATCTTCAATTGTACTTGTTTCTGATTCAAACTACTATTTCAGCCAAATAATAGTTGTCAACATCAATGAATTAAGCACCGTATTAAAAAATCTTAATGGCAGCAGTCCTGCACCTGTTTCAGATAATTACACAGATGTTTTTTACGACTTTTTACTTCTTAACACTCTTGAGCTTTTAAATGTAGTTTTTCTGGAAGATTATAAAATGATAGGTCGTGTATTCAATAAAATAGCTGAGCTACTTGAAATTTGTTTAATGCCTGCAACAGCTTTTATCGGCCAAACAACAAAGGATGCAACAGAATTATACATTTCCCCTAACTCATTTGTGGATGGTAATACGATAAAAGAAATCTTATCTGAAAAAGGACTAACTTTTACAAATTTAAAGATATATGAACAAAAAAAAGAACAACAATACACAAAAAAATACCTCGAAGAATCCAAACTATTTTTTTTGAAGAATAATAACTTTTTTGCAGGAATAATTTTTGCAAACAACCAGATAAAAGACTTAGACAGGCTGGATACTGTAATTGACATAATCTTTAACAAAATATTCGATATAATAAACATAAAAAGTGCCGTAATCAGAGAGCATATGATATCTGTTACAGATTACCTTACAGGAATTTATAACAGAAGATTTTTTGATGAATTCTTAAAAAAAGAAATAGTTATCATGAAACGAAAAAAATCTGTCTTTTCCCTCCTTCTTTTTGATATAGATTATTTTAAAAAAATTAATGACACATATGGTCATACCGCAGGTGACCAAATTCTGGTTT
>NZ_JBSQOT010000051.1:0-9351 GCF_055117995.1 Deferrivibrio sp.
TGTTGCTTTTTTTGTCAAAATCATAATACAACATTTTGGAGGCATTATCAATTATAAATGCCTGTCAAATAACATTTCTTATATAAAAATGGGGTGATGTCAGTTGGCCTTTTGCATTTCTGCCTTAATTTCAGAATCATTCAAAATATTTATCTGCTGGATTTTCATATTTTTTAATTCATCAACAGAATATCCATAGTAAGTGGCAGCAGACTTGTTTGCATCAAGGATGTTTCCTGTCTCAGGGTCAATAAGAAGCTTGATTGCCTTATGCTCATTAAAAATTGTTATAAACTTGTCTATTTCTTTAACAACAGCTGATTCATCAAATATAAAGGCAACAAATATGGGCTTTCCCAAATTCAAATAATTTAAACTGACTAAAACCGGGTACTCAGTGCCGTTCTTTCTTTTGTTAATAGTTCTAAAATGATATTTTTTGTTTGGATTTTCTTTTGTGTTTCTTATGATTGTTTCAAAATCATCAGGAGTAAGCTTGGGCTTAATATCAAGAGGGGTCATGTTTTTAAGTTCCTGCATTGAATATCCAATATTTTTAAGAGCCGATTTGTTAAGGTTCAAAAACTTATAGTTTATGGAATCAAATACATATATTTCATTTAAAGATTCCTCGATTATCTTTTCCAAAAATTCCATATTCAGCCCCAATACCAGTGTTAAAGTAAATTATACCATATGGTTATATAAAAATGCAAAATCAATTAGTCAAAACTCAGTGTTATGTTAAAAATTATTTCTGCAATCTGAGAATACGTAAGCTTGAAATCAAGTATAACTGAACCTGCATTTAAAAAATACCATTTGTAAAAGTATAGTTTTTATTAAAATAGGGATATTTTCAGCTGTATGCCTATATGTGGCCAACCTTTCCAGGATTTTACCTGCAATTATTATCTTCTATAAGTTAGGTGATGAATACCTACTGACAATTTTCATAAAAGCTACAGGGTGCCATTTTTTTCATATTCCAAAAGAAGCCTAATGAAGTTATATTAAGACAAATTTAGTCTGGAATTTGATATAATATTTGATATATTGATGTATAAACCGGAGGCGCTATGGATCCAGTAACACATGTATGTAGCGGGCTTTTGGGCGGTTCATACTTGAGAAAAAAGAATGACAAAAAAGTATATTATATTGCTGCGATAGGTGGTCTATTGCCTGATATAGATAATGTAATTGGATTTTTAAATGAACCAAAGCTTTATCTGCTTTACCATAGGGGGGTTACCCACTCAATTGTAGGCGCCGTTTTGTTTTCATTTCTGGCGGCCGTTATCCTTAAATTTTTGTTTTTCAGGAATTACAATGTATTCAAAATTACCATTATTTTTTACTTGCTTGGTCTTATGCATATTTTTCTTGACCTTGTTACAAGCTATGGGACACAAATAGCGCTTCCATTTACAAATGAGCGGTTTTCTCTTGAGAGTGTATTTATTATCGATCCGTTTTTTACATTGGCATTGATTGTTATGTTTTTGGTGTCGATAAAGATTAATTCAGCCAAGTTAAAAGCAATGTTTATAGCATTTGTTTTTATATATCCTCTTACAAATTATGGGGTAAAAGCTGTTTACAGCGACTATTTGCAGAGCATCTTTAAAGATAAATCTGTAACACTTACCACTGCCCCTTTTACACCACTTAACTGGAAAGTAATATTGAGCGATGATAAATATCTATATTACAAAACTATGAGATTATTTCAAAAAGCTGAGATTGAGGAGTTTGATAAATTTGTGCCATTAAATAAGAGCGATATTGAAAGTTTATTGAATGAAGACGATTTTTTAAAAGTTTATAAATGGTTTTTAAAATACCCGGTAGTGGAACAAATCGCAGACAGTTCATTTAAAATCACTGATTTGAGGTTTATGATAAACCTGAAAAACATCAGGACAAAGGATAGGACGCCATTTGCTCTGATATTAAACACTGACAGCAAAAAAAGCAGAATTCTTTCTTATAAATATGATTTTTAAATATTTATTTGAAGTTTTTTTATAAATAATTTAATGTCAAAAAAAAATGATAAGGGATCGATATGGAAACTTACGAAAAAATGTCTGAAATCTATGATGAGATATTTCCTTTTGATGAAAATGCCTATAGGTTATTGAAGCTGATGACAAACGAAGGGGACAGTGTTCTTGATATAGGTTCCTCTACAGGGGGATATGTAAATAGATTTATTCAGGATGGATATAACGCTATCGGGCTTGAATATACAAAAGGTTTTGGAAACTATAGTTATCCAATTCTTTTTGGTGATATGAGAAAATTGCCATTTAAGGAAAATTCCTTTGATTTTATTTACAGTATTGGCAATACAGTTTGCCATTTGGATTCGAGAAGGGATTTTCTTGAGTTTATGAAAAATATTTTTTCTCTCCTTAAGCCCAAGGGGAGGTTTCTGATGCAAATTATCAACTATGATAGGATATTTTCACAATCAATAAAAAGCCTTCCTGCAATAGAAACTGAAAATTTTATATTTACAAGAGATTATGAGTATGACAACCCTTCTTCGCTAAATTTTATAGGGAAAATAACTGATAAGAATGGTCAGATTGTACACCAGTTTAATCAAAAACTGACACCTTTCATTTATCAGGATATCATATGGGTAACAAATTCGTGCGGCTTTTCTTTTGTTCAGTTTTTTGGAAGTTTTGTCCTTGATAAGTTTATAAAAGCGGAAAGTTTTGTTAATATTTCCTGTTTTACAAAACCTTAAGCACAGCTGCAAAAAACCCGTCCATGTTAAATTGAAGGGGATTGGTTTTGTAGAAGGTATCGGTTTTAAGTAATGTGTTTATATGGCTGTCAAAAATAGTTGAAACCTTTACATTTTCTACGTTGAAATTGTTTAAAAAATATTCTACCTGCATTTCATTTTCCTCTGCAAAAAAACTACAGGTGACGTAAATAATGTATCCGCCTTTTTCCGTTAAGTTATATGCTTTTTCAAAAAGATTTTTCTGCGTAATCATAAGGGACTTAATTTTTGATTTATCAAGCCTTAGTAAAACGTCAACATCCCTTCGCATAGAGCCGGAGCCGGAGCAAGGAGCATCAATGAGGACCTTTTCAAATTTTCCTGAAGGTTTATTCAAAATTTTAATGTTTTGATTTAGTATCTTTGCTCTTTTTTTAAGAATATTAAGTCGCGCAGGACTTATATCATATGCATGAATATCCGGATTTACCCCGGTAGAATTGAGCAAAAGAGATTTCCCTCCCGTACCGGCACATAAGTCAAGAATTTTTTCCCTGTATCTGGGGGTTACAAGAAAATAAATCAATTGACTTGCTTCATCCTGTATTTCAAAAAAGCCTTTTTTAAATTCGTCAAGCTGCCTTAGATTGGTGTGTTTGGTAGTATATAAGCCGAAAGGGGATATCCCGGTATTTTCAAAAAAAGGATACTTTATTTTTAAATATTCCCTTGTAGTCTTCAATGAGTTGACCCTGATAGTCAAAGGTGCCCTTTGCAAAAAAGATAGAAATGTATCTTTGTCAAGATTTTCAAATATTTTTTTTGATACAAAATTGTTTACACCAATTATTTTTGATGGGAAGTTTTCATTATATTTTGTCTTGGCAATAAGTTCCGTAATGGTTTCATCATTTTCTATATCATGACCAGATGAAAATAATCCGTAAAACCTAAGAGCCTTGAAAAAGTAATCTGTTAGAGCATTTCTAATGGTTGAGTTAAAACGTTTTTCTCTTATATAATCATCAAGCACATTCTTGGCTATAAGATTTTCAGTGACAGTTTTACAAATAAGAGTATTAACTTGAGTGTAAATATTATCAGGTAGTTTCATAAAGGTTATTGTAGTAAAATTTTTTAAAAATGGAATTCAAAAATAACTTATGAAAATAAAAAAGCGGGGATTGTCCCCGCTTGTTGTTAGAAGTTACTGTGCTAAAAAAGGTCCTCTTACATTTCCAAAAGGGTTTACATGAAATGTAAACAGATGGCCGCCTGCATCTTTAACTTCAACCTGATACATTGTGCCTCTTGGCATATTAAATTTTTCAGTTTTTACAATTTCGTACCCTTTGTAGTTTTGAGCTATAACATCTTGTACAGCTTTAACGGCTTCTTCCTCAGTAAGCTGTTTTACCTGAACATTTTGATTGTAGCCGCCATAGCAACCGCCAGGGCCAAATCCTTGCCCTCTCATTCCGTAACCGGGTCCCATCCCTTGACCACCCCAGCCGCCTTGAGCAAATGCAAGGGCTGTGGTTATTGCCAGTGTTCCTAAAACTAAAGCTAACTTTTTCATAGCTACCTCCTTATATTGTGATGATAATCTAAAAGCAGTAAGCGTGCCAAAGTCTTGCTAAGCGGTAAGTATATGTTATGCTTGAATAATTTTTATGAGTCTTAACCCTTAACTGTGTAATAATGAAACTATTTGTTACTTTTTTACACAATATGGTTTTTATTTTTTAAAAAAATGGATTGCAAAGTTTAGTTGAATTTTAACTTCTTAAGTGATATACCAAAACAATGCTTAAGCTGAATGTATTGTCGTCCGGAAGCTGTGGTAATTGCTACATAATGGAATCTGCAGATAAATATATCGTCGTTGATGTGGGGTTGCCACTTTATCGCGTAAAAGAGTTTATCCAATTTAATGAAGATAAGGGGATAGATTTATATCTCACTCATGAGCATACAGACCATATAGCCGGGATAAAACCTTTCTTGAATAAGTTTAAACCTAATGTTTATACAAGTGAAGGGACTGCGGTAGAGCTTCACTCTAAAGGGATTAGTTGTGAACACTTTTATATATTAGATCCGAGTAAAATTTATTCTATGAAAGAGTATGAGGTATACCCTTTTAAAATTGCGCATGACGGCAGACAGCCGTTTGGATATAGGTTTAATTTCAATAAACTTTCTGTGGGGTTTGCCACAGATTTGGGTTTTGTATCAAAAGATGTGTTAAGCGGAATAACCGGTTGTGAATGTGTTATTTTGGAGTCAAATTATGAGGATGAGCTTCTTATAAATGGTTCATACCCTTATCATCTTAAAAAAAGGGTGATGTCTTCAAAAGGGCATCTTTCCAATAAAGAAGCCCTTAATGCGGTAAGTCAGATATTTTCAAAAGGTTTAAAAAAACTGTTTTTGGGGCATATTAGTGAGGAAAATAATAGCTATACACTTATTGAAAAATATGTGGACTTTTGTAAAAGTAACTTTGCAATTGAAGCAGATTATTTTAAACAAATGACTCCTGTCAAGGGATTAGAGTTAGATGCTTAGTGTATTATTTTTTGTGCTGCTTATTTTACAGTTTTTTTTGGTTATTTTAAATCTTGTTGGTCTTCCGGGCAATATTGTATCACTTGTATTACCGTTGATATATTATTTTTCATCAAAAATGACTTTTTGGCAGCTAATATTTTTGATTTCTCTCATTGCAGCAGGTGAAGTGATCGAATTTTTAATCGGTTATTACGCAGGGAAAAATGTTGGTGCGGTAAAGGGGAGTTTTTTTGTATCTGTAATATTTTCGATAGTGTTGGGGATAATAATGGCTCCGCTATTTTTTGGTGTAGGAGCAATTATAGGGACATTTTTAGGTGCATTTATTGGAACATTTCTTTATGAATATCTTGTCACAAGGGATAAAAATCTTGCCTTTGAAAGAGGGGTCGCATCTTTTAAAGGGAGATTTATGGGGACTTTTCTAAAAGTCTCAATCGGTATTTCAACTGTTATTCTGTCTGGATTTTATATATTCTAATCTTCTTATTTGCCACTATTAAGATAAATCAAAATATGAGTTATAGGCATCCGGGATAAAAGCTATTCTTTCACAATCATTGATTAATGCGGGAATCTCGCCCAAATCTTCAAGATGTTTAAAACCCATTCTATCTGTATCATATTTGTCAAAATCAGAAAAAATATAAACTTCATATTTTTCGAGAATCGATTTAAGGTTAAAAGCTGTCTGACGGTTTATTTGATAATCTTTTAACAAAATATCAAACATTTCTGATGAAGTTTTTAAATCAAAAAAATCTTGAAAATATTTATTGCCATAGCCGTCCTGGCATTTTGCAAAGAAAAATATTTTTCCTCCGTCTTTTACAACAGTTTTTGCCCTGTCAAGCGACTTTTGAGCCTGAACAAGGTTTATATCTTTTGGATAGCCGCCACAAGATACAATTGCAGCGTCATATTTGTATTCAATTTTTATTGAAGTTAATTCCTTCAACTTTTCAGTAGCCGCAATATGTGACATAAACAGGTCACCACCACAGGCATAGATTATATTGGACGATTCGTCCAGTATGGTGTTGATAAGAAAAAATGTTTTATGCCTCCTTGCTATCATTACGCAATTTACAAGGTCATCATGGACAGGGTTTTGCTTGAGGTTGCCGGTAATGGCATATTCATGTTTTCTTTTATTTTTTTCATCAAGTACTAACTTATGATTTGCCATAATTGTTTTTTTTGCCGCTATCCCCGGTACAATCATCTTTCGTCCGCCGCCAAATCCAGCAAAGTAGTGGTAACTGACTGAGGCAATAGGAATGATAGTGTCATGGTCAAAATAAGCTCTATTGATGAGTATCGGAGTATTATTCGACGTTTTGCCATAATATTCATGCGCGGAAATATCGTCTGAGTCGTGCGGAATAATTTTATGTTTGTATTTGTTATAAACTTTCTCCGTCATTATTAGCTTTATTTCGTCTTCTGTCATTGCCCTGTGGGTGCCAATTGCAAATATAAAACTAACATCTTTGCCTTTATCTTCAATTTTATTCAACATTTGCTGGAGAAATTTTTCAGCTCCTGACTTTCTGGTAACATCAGGCAGAATAATGAGGATTCTATTTGCCTGCTCGATGACATTGTAAAGTGTGTCGCTGTATATGGGATTTGTGTTAAGTTCATTCAGTATGTCATCTGAAGACAAAGGTTTGAGGTCTAACTGCTTATATAAAACATCATAACTTTTATCAATATTTAAATTAATAAGCTCTTTGGAATACTTAATTTTCAAAGTTAACCTCCGATTTTGGACATAGTCCTTTTAAATTTTGCCGTGCACCCGTCATTAGTGATGTTATGATCAAGCTCTTTTAGCTTTAATGATTCTTTGATTTTTTCCTTAAATCCTGCAAAGTCTCTGGATTTTATTTCATCAAAGAGATTTATCTCATTATCGGACAAAAGACAGGGTCTTAGTTTACCATCAGCGGTAAGCCTCAGTTTGTCACATTCTGAGCAGAAATGATTGGAAATTGGGGTGATAATGCCTATTTTGGCACCATTTGAAAGTCTGTAATTTACAGCGGGACCTTCAAAATTTCCTTTTTTTACGGGTTCATATGTAAACTTTTTGGAAATGATTTTAAGGATTTCATCCCCGGTAATGATATGTTCCTTTTTCCATTCCACATTATTTCCGATGGGCATAAATTCGATAAAACGGACATTTAAATTATTTTCTCCGGCAAAATTGCAAAAATCAAGTATTTCATCATCATTGAAGGTTTTTATGGCAACAACATTTATTTTTATCGGGTTAAGTCCCGTTTTTATTGCCTTGTTTATGCCATCAAGGATTTCATTAAGCTTGAATCCGCCCGTAATATATTCGTATCTGTCTTCTCTCAATGAGTCAAGGCTGATGTTTATGCGCCTTATTCCTGCATCATATATTTCATTGACATATTTGCTGAGCAGCGAACCATTTGTTGTAAGTGTGGTTTCCTTGATGTTTTTAATTTTGCCGATTTCGCTAATCAAATAGGAAATATTTTTTCTGACCAGAGGTTCTCCGCCGGTGAGACGTATTTTTTCTATTCCAAGTTGTGATAGTGATTCAACGGCAAACAATATATCTTCGTATTTTAAAATCTTGCCGTGAGGAATAAATTCAAAGTCATGTGTAGGAACGCAGTATTTGCATCTGAAATTGCACCTGTCTGTGACGGAAACTCTTAAGTATTTGTAAGTACGGTTATATTTGTCTTTTAAATTTTCATTCATATATGTTTTCTTCTGTTACTTTTTTCTTTCCAAAAATTTTTGCAACGAATATACTTATTTCATAAAGGATTAAAAGAGGTACAGCCATCATACATTGAGTAAATACATCTGGTGGAGTGAAGATTGCAGCGACAATAAAAATTCCAACAATAGCGTATTTTCTATGCTTTTTCATCATATCGGAAGTTACTATACCCATTTTAGCTAAAAATAATGTAAATACTGGCAATTCAAATATGATTCCAAATCCCAAAATGAGCCTTGTTACAAATGAAAGATACCATTGCAACGATAGGCTTGCAATAACTTCACCTTGAGCATAATTAAGGAAAAATCTGAATCCGAAAGGGAATACAATATAGTAAGCAAAAGCTGCACCAGAGAAAAACAAGATTGAAGATACCAGCACAAAGGAAATCACATACTTCTTTTCGTGGGCGTAGAGCCCCGGAGCTACAAATTTCCATAACTGATACAATATGAAAGGCATGGAGAAAAATACCGCAGCCATCAGGGAAAGTTTTAGCTCGGTGAAAAAACCTTCAGTAAGCTTCAGCATTGCAAGGGAAGATTTTTCTGGTAAAAGTGGGACGAGGGGAGCTGTTACAAAGTCCATAAAGAATTTGCTTTTTGAGTAGCAAATACCAAAAACAACTATGAGAACAATAAATATTTTTATAAGACGTTGCCTGAGCTCCTCTAAATGCTTTGTTAACGGAAGCTTTTCATCCATTTCTTTTTTCATGCATTATCCTTTTTCTGATCTTCTGATTGTTGTTCACTTTTTTCAAACTTTTCGGTATGAATCTCTTTGAGCTCATCGGTTTTTTTGGAAGAGTATGAAGTTTTTGGAGTGGTATCATCTTCTATATTTACAGCATCTTTAAAGTCATTCAGCACTTTTTTAAATTCAGCATATCCCTTCCCAAGGGCTTTGGCCACTTCAGGAAGTTTTTTCGGACCAATTACAATAAGGGCAAGGGCAAGTATCAAAATAATTTCAGACATTCCAAGTCCAAACATATATTACCTCAAAAACAATGTTTTTCTGGATAATAGTTATTTGTTTTGGAAAAATCAAGGGATTAACACTTATGTCAATAGATTTTGCTTATGAAATTTTATACACTACCTAATAATCATTATTATCCAAGAACGGTAGTGTAAACTAAATTGTGTCATTAAAATCCCCCTTGAAGGGTTGTAGAATTATCTACGACCAAGAAGATAAAAACCCTTCAAAGGAGGACTAACAATGAATAATGTAATTTTAGAGCAACTAT